>CAVFWS010000047.1:0-14475 GCA_963626295.1 Clostridium sp. CAG:138 | reverse complement strand
TGACCGTCCGCCGCTGCAGCATGCTCTTGGACGAATCCGTCATCGACGCGCTGGACGATCTCTGACGACCGCAGATACGCCGCCTACTTGCGCCGCGGGGCGAGGGCGGCGACGCCGACGAGTCTCGTCATCAGTTTCGCTTTCTTTGTTCGCTATCTCGCCTCGCCCGACCCCATGCCGGACGCGCCGCAGCTTCGCCCCCTTCAGGCAACCACGTCTTCCATCTGGATGAAGGTATAGCCATTCTCGCGCATCATCCGGCACATAAGACGTATCTTGTCGGAGTAATCCGGCTGATAGGCAAGGTAGTCGCGGAAGAAATACTGCTCGTGGTTCGAGAAGATGAGATACTCCTTGCCGAGAATCTTTCCGATATCCTCCCTAAGCGTCTCAAGCGTGCAGAGGTTCAGGCACGGCGCATCGCAGAACATATGCTTGAAGTTCATGCCGGTGACACGGTCGTGAACGTAGCCAAACGACAGCGCCGTCTGCGCCGCCTGCGCCTCCGACATGTGGTTGTACGAGCAGATCGACGCGCTAATGGCCGTGTTGCGCGACTCCCTCCAGTAGAAGCCGACTTCTCTTTTCCTGTTCTGCATAAGGCGGAATGCGTGGCCATACGGCAACCGTTCGACCCTGCCATCGTAGCGGTAGCGCGGCCCGACAGAACACTCCATGACGCGAATCCCGCAATCCTTTAGCGCAAGGACTCCATCCTTGCTCATGGGACACCAATGCGGCACGCATGCGTACGCGAACGATTCCTCCCCTGCGAAACGCACGACTTCGGAACGGATCATTTCGAAGAGTTTCTTCACGTCGCCGTAGTTTGCGTTGATCCATGGATAGTCAGGGAATTCCTGCAGTGAATGGAAGCCGAGCTTAAGCCAATCGGCATTCGCCCTGAACTCATCCCTGTAGGCATCCGTAACGTCGGCAAGCGTAAACTCGTCCATGCCATAGAAGAAATCCGTACGGTAGAAGAGGTTGATCTGCGCCGTAAGGCCATACTTCTCATGGCACTCCCTCAGCACCGAAAAGAACGGGTGGTCGAACAGCGACCTCTGTGCTTGGCGAGTCACATCGCGCAATGCCCAGATGGCATCGTCGCAGAAGTAGGAGCACTTTCGCTTGCCCGCGAGCGCGGGGCTGCGGCATATTTCAGAATCGGTGAGGAGCGGCCCCATGTCCTCTGCCCCCTCGGCGAACGCCGGCACGGCCGAACTCCTGCAGCCATGCGCGCCTTGCGCAAGCGCCATCGATGCCGCGCTGACCGAAACGCCCCTGATAAAGTCTCTCCTGTTCATTTTCTCTTTCCCCTCGATCTTTCCTTTCATCCAGCCGTAACACATGCGAATCGCCAAATCGACTCCATGGACACGGCGAGAAGAAACGGCATGCATTATACCATTTTAAGCGAACGGGAATTGCACACACACCAAAATGCCGCAGGCTTTCGTTTTCACGACCACCCGTCCCACTTGTGGTAAAATACAGCGCAGCAAGAAAAGGAAACCATGACGATGTCAGAAGAGAACTGCGCACACAACTGCTCATCCTGCGGCAAGGATTGTCCGAGCCGCACCGGGAAGACCGACTTCTCGGCAAAGCCGAACGCCGCCTCAAAGGTAAGGCGCGTGATTGCCGTCGCGAGCGGCAAGGGTGGCGTAGGCAAGAGCTCCGTCGCCACCATGCTTGCCGTCGCCGCGTCCCGTCGCGGACTCGCCGTTGGCATCCTCGATGCGGACATCACCGGGCCATCAATCCCAAAGGCCTTCGGCATCACCGGCGGCACCGTGCAGAGCGAGGATGGCATCGAGCCCGCCGTGTCCAACGGCGGCATCCGCATAATGTCCCTCAACATGCTCATCGATGATCCCACCGCACCCGTAGTGTGGCGCGGACCGGTTATCGCGGGCGCGGTCAAGCAGTTCTGGACGGATGTCCACTGGGGCGATCTCGACGTGATGTTTGTGGACATGCCGCCCGGAACCGGCGACGTTCCGCTAACGGTCTTCCAGAGCCTTCCGGTGGATGGGGTGGTGGTGGTCTCGTCTCCGCAGAAGCTCGTTGAGATGATCGTCGGCAAGTCCGTGAAGATGGTGCAGATGATGGGCAAGAAGGTGCTTGGCCTCGTCGAGAACATGAGCTACTTCACGTGTCCGAACTGCTCCGCAAGGCATCACATATTCGGTGAAAGCGTGGCGGACGAGATGGCCAAGGGCTTCGGGATCCCGTACACGCTGAAGCTCCCGATCAACCCCGATTTCGCAAAGGCGATAGATGCGGGCGCCGCCGAATCCCTAAGCATACCAATGGTTGAATCATTCGTGGACTCAATCATTTAGTTGGCAGTGGGTAGTTGGGATTTGCGATTTACGATTTACGATTTGCGATTGCATTTGGTCATTGCGCCATTTGCTGATTTGCCGTAGCGACTGCGCCCCGCCTTTCGTAGCCACAACGACCCATCATCGTATGAATGGCCGTGTAGAAGTGTAGAAGATGCAGGCTTCAGGCTTTGGGCTTCAAATGCAATCAGCCGAGGGCGGCAACTGCGGCGTCAAGGGACGCAAGGTCGGCAACGTTTACCGCCGTGAGGGATGCGTCTATCTTCTTGATCAGGCCTGAGAGCACCTTGCCAGGTCCGAACTCGACGAACCTTGCGCACCCAAGTGACTTTGCCGCCTCGACGTCCGCAGCCCAGTTGGTCGTGCCAGTCACCTGCTCAAGCATCGTGGCCTTGATGACAGCCGGATCGGAAGAATGCGGCTTGCCGGTCACGTTGGAAAGCACGGGCATCTTCGGTGCGCAGAACGTCACCTCGTCCAGCACCGGCACAAGCCTCTCACGTGCGGAGGCCATGAACTTCGAGTGGAACGCCCCCGCCGTCGCGAGCGGTATCGCACGCTTGATGCCAAACTCCTTTGCGACGGAAGCGGCGGCGGCGATCTCGTCCTTCGAGCCGGATAGCACCTGCTGCGCGGCGGAATTCACGTTCGCGACCGTGCATCCGGTCTTGGCGCAAAGCTCGTCGAGCTGCGCGGGGGTGGCCCCCACGATGGCGATCATGCCGGATGGCGTAGCCTCGCAGGCCTCCTGCATGAACCTTCCGCGAGCCTCCAGCACCTTGAGCGTGGAGTCGAAGTCGAGTGCGCCTGCCGCGCAGAGCGCACCCCACTCGCCAAGGGAAAGTCCGGCAGCGGCGGCGAACGGCGCGGGATGCCTTTTCCGGAAGGCGAGGAACGCGGCGTAGCTCGTCACGAATATCGCGGGCTGGCACACGTTAGACTTCGTAAGCTCCTCCGCCGGGCCCTCAAAGCATATCTTCTTGAGGTCAAAGCCAAGCACGGCATTCGCCTTGTCGAAAAGCGACATAAGCTCAACATCGCCCTCGGCAAAATCCTTGCCCATTCCCGGAACCTGAGCACCCTGACCGGCAAATACGCAGCAATCTCCCATCTCTCATCTCTCCTGTTGTTTATTTATATTGGCGCTGATTATACCATGTCCCGCCAAACGCCGTCAAATCGAGGGTAGATAGTAGTTGGTAGGTGATAGTTGGGTAGGGGGTAGGGGGAATTTACGATTTTTCGATTTTCGATTTGCGATTGCATTGGATCATTTAGGGATTGATTTGCGGGAGGGTCGCAACTTGTTGCGACCGTTGCCGGTTGCCAGCGCATGGCGGACATGGACGCAATGAATTGCGCCCCTCCCGCCATCGGGCCACAAATGGCCATGTAGAAAGATAGGTTTCCCCGTGTGTCTCTGCGGCGGTTTCATCGAAACCGCCCTACCATTTGTGCCGCAAATAAGAAAAACTGGGTGGCTGATTAAATGTTTTTCACTCACATGTTGTGGTCGAGTAGTCGAGAATCACCCTTGCAATCGCAATATACGGTAGGCCTATTTTGTCAGCCACCAAGTTAAGAAAATGCCTCAATTTCCAAATGCAATCGCAAATCGAAAAATCGCAGATCGCAAATCCTCATCCCCCATAACCTGCATTTCCACACTTCTACACGCTAAAATCCAAATCGATAAATCAACAAATCCCTAAATGCAATCGTAAATCGCAAAATCGCAAATCGTAAATCACTATCCTCTACCCACTACGGATAAGGGCAGGGTTCACTTGCCGACGCAGAAGCGGGAGAAGATGGATTCCAGAAGATCCGCGGAATAGACTCTGCCGACGATCTGGCCGACGGATTCGGCCGCGCTCCTGAGCGAGTTCGCCGCGAGAACCGGTTCCGACGCATCAGCCGCGTCCAAAGCGGCATAGGCACGCTCCAGCAGGGCCACCTGCCGCGCCGTGACGTCGGCGACGGCATCGGACGGCTTGGCGGCAATCGCCTCAAGCCTCTCGACGATCCTGCGCCTGAGGGCGTCAAGTCCCTCACCGGTCTTTGACGACACCCTGATCGCGGCGCCGCTCCCGCCATGCGCGGGTACTGCGGACTGGCCATCGAGATCGCATTTCGCATGAACTGCTATGGACCCCTTCACGTCGCAATCCAATGCCACGACCACATCCGCCCTGTCCATAAGCGATTCCGCCCGCCTCACGCCTTCCGCCTCTATCGGATCCAAGGTCTCGCGAAGCCCGGCGGTATCGACGAGACGGATCGGCCACCCGTCAATGTCCATGCCCTCCTCGATGGAATCGCGCGTCGTCCCCGCAAAGTCGGACACTATCGCCCGGCTCTCGCCAAGCAATGCGTTCATGAGCGAGCTCTTCCCCGCGTTCGGTGCGCCCGCAAGCACGACAAGCGCACCTTCGCGCAGCACCTTGCCCTCGTGCGCCGTAGACAGCAGACTTGCGATCCTTCGCCTGGCGCCGCCGATGCCGTCCGCGATGCCGTCCATCATCCCATCCGGTATCTCGTCCTCACTCACGTCAAGAAGATGCTCGACCCTTGCGGACATATCCATCAGCTCGTCATATAGCCGCCCGTATGCCGGCATGAGCGCCCCGTGCAGCCGCGCCTGCGCATCGTCTGCGGCGCGTCCTGTGCGGGCATCTATGAGATCCATCACGGCCTCCGCCGCCGAAAGGTCCAGCTTCCCGTTGAGGAATGCGCGTTCCGTGAACTCACCGCGATTCGCGAGCCTTGCGCCGGCGGCAAAGCACGCCTCCAGCACCCGGCGCGGCGAGACGCTTCCTCCATGCCCGTGGAACTCGACGACATCCTCGCCCGTGTACGAGCGCGGGCCCTTGAACACAAGCACGATACCGCTATCCGCCATCCGCCCGCCGCCATCAGGCGCGGCGGCACACGGCGCAGCCATGAACCTCGAAAAGAAGAACCGGCCGGCATCTTCCTCGCAGACCTTCCGTCCGGCCACCCTTTCGGCGACGAGCCATGCGTCCGGGCCGCTCACGCGCACTACGGCTACGCCGCCCCGTCCGGGAGCCGTGGCGACCGCCGCGATGGTGTCGCCTCCGGTCATGCGGCGCGGAACATCGCCTTTATCTCCCCGGAAAGGATGTCAAGGCATCGCTTCAGGTTTGCGGCATATTGGCCGGACATCGTACCGAGTCCGGCGACATCCGATATGGCCTTCCAGGCATAGAGCGGCACACCGGCGCGGGATGCGACATGCGCGATCGCGCCAAGCTCCATCTCCCGCACATTGGCGTCGAACGTCCTGCGCAGGAACGCGACTTCGTCCTCGTCATCGGTGAACCTGTCGCCCGTCGCGGCGACGGCATCCGGCCAAGGCCCCGCCTTTGCCAGCGCGAAGAACGGATCGGAACACTCGTTCGGCGTACCTATTGGCGTACCGTTTACCTTCGAGAGGTCGAAATCGTACTGCACGGCGCGGTCGATGCGATATATCTCGCCCACCCTCATGCTTGGCACAAGCCCGCCGGCGACGCCAGCGTTCAGGAGGATGTCGGCGCCGAGCGACGACATCGCCAGCTGAGCGCCGGCCGCCGCGTTCACCTTGCCTACGCCGGCGACGACAACCGCCGTGCCCTCGCCATCGATCGTGCCCTTCACGACCTTGCGGCCGAACATTGCCGAGACGGCGCAATCCGCCATGTTGCGGATCACGGCATCCGCCTCGCACTCCATCGCAACGACAAACGCCTTCATGGAATCCTCCACGTCACCGGCGGCGGGACGTCACCTCGATGACGTTCACCTGGTTCTGGAGCTGGAGCGTTATCTGCTTCACCTCCCGCTCTCCGCCAAGCACGTCGATCTTCATCCTCGACACGGTCCCGTCCTCGGTAGGGCCGACGGAAAGCGTCTGTATGTTGTAGCCGCGCCCGGATATGAGCCCCACGATCCTCGCCAGCACGCCCGGCCTGTTCTCGACGTAACAGTTCAGTCTGTATATCTGCTCTTTCATCCGAAAATCATTCCTTCCACCGGCTGTCCGCCGGGCTGCATCGGGTACACGTTTGCGCGGGGCTCGACAATCACCTCCACAAACGTGGTGCGCTTCGAGTTCATGGCCTTGCGGATCGTGGAGTCCAGCTTCGCCGGATCGATGACGCGGTACGCCTCGGCGCCATGCGCCTCCGCAAGCCTCTTCATGTCCGGGAGATAGTCGTACTTCAGATCCTGCTCAAGCCGCTCGTTCGCGAGCCGCCCCTTCACGGAGAGTATCGACCCGGAGTAGCGCTTTCCGTAGAAGAGCTCCTGCCACTGGCGGACCATCCCGAGGCATTCGTTGTTTATCACCACGAACGTCACGGGGAGCTTGTGCTCGACCGCGACCACCACCTCCTCGAACGTCATCTGTGCGCCACCGTCTCCGCACACCGCAACCGTCTTGTGGTCGGGCCGTGCGATCGCCGCCCCGATGGCGGCCGGTATGCCGAACCCCATGGTGCCCATTCCGCCGGACGTGAGGAAGTGCCTCGCCCTGTTGTGGCGGAAGAACTGCGCCGACCACATCTGGTGCTGGCCCACGTCGGTCACGATCACGGCGCGCCCCTTTGACACGCGGTCTATCGACTCTATGACCTGCTGCGGCATGATCACGTTCTTGTGCATCGGGCTGTACGATATGGGGCGCTTGCGCCGCCACTCGTCTATCTTGGCGAGCCATTCGCCGTGCTCCGCGCGCCTTATCCTCGAGTTGACGGTCGTGAGCACGTCCTTCACGTCCGCGACGATCCCGAGGTCGACCGGCACGTTCTTCCCGATGGAGCTGGGATCGCAGTCCACGTGGATTATCTTGGCATGGCGCGCATACGCCGCAAGCTTGCCGGTGACGCGGTCGGAGAAGCGCACCCCAAGCGCGACTATGAGGTCGGACTGGTCTATCGCCATGTTGGCGACGTACGTCCCGTGCATCCCCGCAAAGCGCAGCGACAGCGGATCATGCTCGTCGAAGGCCCCAAGCCCCATGAGCGTGGTGGCGACCGGCATCTGGGCCTTGTGCGCGAGATGGGCAAGGTCGTTCGCCGCCCCCGCCGCTATCACCCCGCCGCCGGCGTAGAGCACGGGACGCTTCGCCTCGTTGACGAGCTTCGCGAACCTCGTCATCTGCGACGACGTGGCCATCGATTCAGGATGGTACGCCCTCAGCGACACGCGCTCCGGATACTGCGCGGACGTCATGGCCCTCTGCACGTTCTTCGGGATGTCGATCACCACCGGGCCGGGCTTGCCGTGCGTGGCGATGTAGAACGCCTCGGCGACGGTCTCCGGGATCTCGTCCGCGCTCTGCACGAGGAAGCTGTGCTTCGTGACCGCGCGGCAGATGCCGCTCATGTCGGCCTCCTGGAACGCATCCGTGCCGATCTGATCCATCGGCACCTGTCCCGTGATGCACACGAGCGGCACGCCGTCCATGTTGGCCGTGGCGAGCCCGGTTATCGTGTTCGTCGCCCCGGGGCCGGACGTCACGAGGCACACGCCCACCTTGCCGAGCGAACGTGCATAGCCGTCCGCCATATGCACGCATCCCTGCTCGTGCCGCCCCAGTATGAACTGGAAAGGGGCCTCCGGCAGGCAGTTGAATATGTCCAGCGCCTGCCCGCCCGGATAGCCGAACAGCACTTCGGTGCCGGCCTTCGCGAGCGAATCCACGAGCGCCTGTGCGCCCGATCTCTCTTCCTTCTTCATCTCCGTCTTTCTTTGTCGTTCTGCATAAGCCAGGCCTGCGCGGCCCTGTCGCCACGCGCCGCCCTGGACCTTATGCGCCAAATCATTGCCTTCTTGTCGTCGGCCTTCACGCCGTTGCCCTTCTCGTAGCAGGAGGCGAGGTTCTCCATCGCCGGCGGGAAGCCGGCCGCCGCCGCGCGCTCGAATGCCTTTATGGCCCCGATGCCGTCCTTCTCAACTCCCTCTCCGCGCAGGAGCGCAAGCCCATACGAGTTCACGGCCTCCACGCAGCCGCCCTCCATTGCCAGCCTGAAATACCTTGCCGCCTCGGCATCGTCCCGCTTCACGCCTTCGCCGCGATGGAGGGCAAGCCCATAGTTGTATTCGCCGTATGCGTTCTGGAAATCTGCGGACTTCTTGAACCACTTCGCGGAAAGCACAAAGTCCTTGTCCACGATGCGCCCCTCGCGGAAGAACCATCCGACGTTGTTGATCGCCTCAGGGTGCCCCTTCTCCGCAGAAGACCTGAAGCAGCTGAACGCCTTCTCGTCATTGCGGGGAGTGCCCAGTCCGCGAGCGTAGCACATGCCGAGGTTGTACAGCCCATTGGCGTCGCCCAGCCCCGCCGACTTCCTGAAGAACTCCACCGCATCCCCGAAGGCCCTTGCCATCTCGTTCGTGGAGCGGCCATCCCGCACAGCGTCGTTAACGAGCATGGAACCCCATGCGTTCATGGCCTGCACATTCCCGCCGATCGCCGCCCGCTGGAGGAGGTTCGTGTCGCCGGAGTCTATCGACAGCAGATACCAGGCAAGCGAGTTGTTCGTCCTTCTCGCGAGCGCGTCGATCCTCCCGCGGCTCGCGGCAAGGTACCGCTCGCGGGTCTCGTCGTCAAGCCTTGCGGCCGGCGGCGCATCGGACTCCCTCGACACTATCGCGAGGACGAAGGCCTGCAGCGGCTTCCCCGCGGCCGCGTCCGCCGCTATCTCCTTCGCCGCATCCGCATATCCCCTCGGAGAGCCGGACGCGCGCGAGTTGAGCAGACGCACGATGGCATTCGCCTGGTCCCCGAAGGACGCGAACGCAAGCGCGGCGGCCAGCAGTGTCACATATCCATACTTCATGCGGTGCGTCCTTTCATTGTGGCGGCGATTGGCTACGCGAGCGGAACCTCCGTCTCTTCCCTCGTCGCGAGATCCTTCATCCTGGCCTTGCCTGCGGCAACGTCGTCCGGGCCGAGGAACACGGCCCTTGCGCACGTGCCGGAGCCGGCGTGCGCGAAGAACTGCTTCGGCTTCTGCTTCCTGAGCGCGAGATCCACGCGCTCCCCCTCCGCACGGAGCCTGCGGGCGAGCGCAAGCGCGGCGTCGCGCTGCTCCGGGAACATGTAGCCGATGTACACGCCGCGCTTCGGGATCGGCGCTTCCGCGCCGAACTTCGCCTTGAGGAGCTCGGTCACGACCACGTCGCCGAAGCCAAGCCCCACCGCCGTGGCGGGATCGCCGCCTATGGTCGTGAGCAGGTTGTCGTACCGCCCGCCGCCGAAGATCGCGCGGAACTCGCGCCTGACGTCAAAGGCCTCGAACACTATGCCGGTGTAGTACGAAAGGCCGCGTATCACCGATATGTCGAATTCAAGGCACTCGGCGAAACCCGCGATTGCGGCAAGCCTGAAAAGCTCGGCGAGCCGTTCCTTCGCAGGGCCTTCCGGCAGGTCGCCGAGCGACTTCAGGTCCATGATGGAGAATGTCTTCGCGACGCCGGCCTCGTCGAGCCCGCCATCGCGCAGCATCGCCGCGATCTCCGAATCCGGCATCTTGCCGCGCTTGTCCAGCGCCAGGAACACCTGCGAATGGCGCTCGGCGGGTATGCCGCTCGAGGCGAGCAGCTCCGAAAGGAGGGCGCGGTTCGAGACGTGTATCCTGTAATCCTCCTTCGCGAGCCCCATGCGGTGGAGCGCATCGACGGCCGCGCCAAGCACCTCGACCTCGGCCAGGACGGACTCCTCGCCGATTATGTCGCAGTTCCACTGGTAGTGCTCGCGCTTGCGTCCTTTCGTGGAGCGCTCGTAGCGGAAGCACTGCGCTATCGCGTTCCACTTCAGCGGGAAGCGCAGCTCGTGCTGTCTGGCGGCGACCATGCGCGCCAGGGTCGGGGTCATCTCCGCCCGAAGCGCGAGGTGGCGGTCGCTCTTGTCGTTGAAGTGGTATATCTGCTCCCCGACCTCCTCGCCGGCCTTGCGGGCAAGGAGCTCGTAGCTCTCCACCACGCAGGCATCGTAGGGCTGGAATCCGGCCGCCTCGCCCGCCGCGCGAAACGCATCGAACACCCGGTTCCGCCAGGCCATGTCCTCCGGATAGAAGTCCCTCATGCCGCGAGGCGGCTCAAAACTAATCTCTCCCATATCTCTCCTTTAGCAAATCAAAGTCAGGCCACGTACTGGCCGACGATCTCCACGCCTGCGCTGCAGCCAAGGCGGTTCGCGCCGGCGGCCAGCATCTTGAGCGCATCGTCGAGCGTGCGTATCCCGCCGGCGGCCTTCACGCCCATGCCCTTGCCCACGGTCCTGCGCATGAGGGCCACATCCTCGACCGTCGCGCCGCCGGGCCCGAAGCCCGTGGAGGTCTTCACGAAATCGAAGCCCGCCCTCTTCGCAAGCCTGCAAGCGAGGACCTTCTCGTCGTCGGAAAGGTAGCAGCACTCGATGATCAGCTTCGTGACCACATCGTCGCTCACCTTCTTCGGCGCAAGGTTCATCAGCTCGAGATCCTCCCTGACGGATTCCGATGCCTTCGACCTGAGGTCGCGGATATTCAGCACATAGTCGATGTCCATCGCGCCGTTCCCGACCGCCTCGACGGCCTCGTAGCACTTTGCCGCCACGGTGTTCTGCCCAAGGGGGAAGCCTACAACCGTGCCCACCCTCACGCCCGAGCCTTCAAGGAGCGCGGCGGCCCGCGCGACTTCGGCGGGGTTCACCATCGCGCACGCGAAACGGTACCTGCGAGCCTCCCCGCACAGCCGCTCCACGGCGCCGACGTCGCCTGCGGCCTTGAGGAAGGTGTGGTCTATGCAGGATGCAAGTTCGCGTCTGGTCATTCGTCTACTTGCCTTTTCCGCAGCACTTCTTGTATTTCTTGCCGCTTCCGCACGGACACGGATCGTTCCGCCCGATCTTCGGCTCTTCGCGCACGTAGGGATCGAGGTTCTCGATCTTGCCGTCGATGAACTTCCATTCGCCGTCGATCCTCCTGAAGTACGAATGCTCGTGGTGCTCCACCTTCTCCCCGTTGGAGGCATAGTGCGCCACGAACTCCACGCAGCCCTCGTCGTCGTCCGCGCCGCCGCGATCCGTGCTCAGGATGTCTATCCCGCTCCACGTGGAGGCATCCGCCCATTCCCTGCAGGCCTTCTCGTCGAACTCCGCCTGCACCTCCGGGCCGGAGGACGTCCTGAGGAACGGAATGCGCTTCGCCGCGTACGCGGAGTACCTTGCCCGCATAAGGGCCTCCGCAGTCTTCGCCTTCACCGTCCCGTCATGGATCGGGCCGCAGCACTCGCCGTACGTTGCGCCGCTGCCGCATGGACATTTTTCTGTGTTTTCCATCTCGCCTCTCACGCTGCCGGGCCATCGAGCAGATGGCCCATTTTGACTCTTTTGGTTTCCAGATAGTTCCTGTCGTGCTCCGTTGCGGGAATCACGACGGGGATTCGCTCCGATATCTCTATGCCGTAGCCGGCAAGCCCCTTGATCTTCCTCGGGTTGTTCGTTATCAGCCTGACCTTGGACACACCGAGGTCCCCAAGCATCTGCGCACCCTCGCCATACTCGCGCAGGTCGGGCGCAAAGCCAAGCGCGACGTTCGCCTCAACCGTATCCAGCCCCGCCTCCTGCTTGCGGTAGGCGTGAAGCTTGTTCGCGAGGCCGATCCCGCGGCCCTCCTGGCGCATGTAGAGGATCACGCCGCGACCGGCCTTCTCGACCATGCCCATGGCCGCGTGGAGCTGCGGACCGCAGTCGCACCGCTCGGACCCGAGCACGTCGCCGGTGAAGCACTCGGAGTGGACGCGCACGAGCACCGGGTCCCCGCCGGACACGTCGCCCTTCACCAGCGCAAGGTGTTCAAGCCCGGTGACCAGCGAACGGTACATCGACAGCCTGAAGTGCCCCCAGGCCGTAGGCATGTCAACCTCCTCTACCTTCTCCACCAGACGCTCGTTGCGGCGGCGATACGCTATGAGCTGCGCGATGGACATCAGCCTGAGGCCGTGCTTCGCGGTGAATTCCCTGATGTCGCCCAGACGGGCCATGGTGCCGTCGTCCCTCATTATCTCGCAGCAAAGGCCGACCTCCTCAAGGCCGGCGAGGCGGCACATGTCGACGGTCGCCTCGGTGTGCCCGGCGCGCTTCAGTACGCCGCCCTTGCGGGCCTCCAGCGGGAACATGTGCCCGGGCCGGCGGAAATCCCCCGGGCCGGCGCCAGGGCGCACACAGGCAAGGGCCGTCATCGAGCGCTCCTCCGCAGATATCCCGGTGGTAGTCGACACTGCATCTATCGAGACCGTGAACGCCGTCTGGTGGTTGTCGGTATTCTCCTCCACCATCTGGTGGAGATCCAGCCTGTGGCACCACTCGCCCGACATGGGCATGCATATCAGCCCCTTTGCGTGGGTTGCCATGAAGTTGACGTTCGCCGTGGTGGCGAAACGGGCCGCGCAGATGCAATCGCCCTCGTTCTCGCGATCCTCATCGTCGGTCACTACGACTATCTCGCCTCGCGCCAATGCCGCAAGGCAATCCTCAACCTTGTCAAATTCCTCTTTCAAAGTGGGCGGTATTTTACCATATCCGGCCAAATCTGGCACGTCAATCTGATTGATCGCGGGGAATGGAAACGAAACAGGTGGACGAGCGATCGCCCACCTGCCTTGTTTTCCAATGAAGAGACACCGTCGAAAACGGCTCCTCCGTCACGTTCACATCTCCGCCATGCGGCGGCGCGAACGGGCGCGGATGCGAGCGCGCGCAGATTTCTTGCGCGCCTTCACGCACGGCTTCTCGAAGTAGCGCGTCTCGCGCAACGTCTTGATGAGACCCTCCTTGTCGAGGATCTTCTTGAGCCGCTTCAATCCGCGTTCAACGGATTCGCCCTTTTTCAGCTTGAGCTGGATTGCCATTGCCTCTTCACCCCCTTCCCTATGGCCTTGTTCCCATTTTGGGGAAAGAGACGGGGAACCCGAGAGTTCCCCGCATCGTGGTCCATGAAGTTACTTCGCGATCACGCGGACCATCTCGAGCACCTTGTTCGAGTAGCCCCACTCGTTGTCGTACCAGGAGCAGACCTTCACGAAGGTCTTGTCGAGCTGGATGCCGGCCTTGACGTCGAAGATCGACGTGCGGGAGTCGCCGCGGAAGTCGGTGGAGACGACCGCCTCGTCCGTATAGCCGAGAACGCCCTTGAGCTCGCCTTCCGACGCAGCCTTCATCGCCGCACAGATTTCCTCGTAGGTCGCTTCCTTCTCGAGCTCGACCGTGAGGTCGACGAACGAGACGTCGCTCGTGGGAACGCGCACGGACATGCCCGTGAGCTTGCCGTTGAGCTGCGGGAGAACCTTGCCGACGGCCTTCGCCGCGCCCGTGGAGGACGGGATCATGTTCTCGAGGATGCCGCGGCCGCCGCGCCAATCCTTCTTGGACGGGCCGTCGACCGTCTTCTGCGTCGCCGTGGCGGCGTGGATCGTCGTCATCAGGCCGCGCTTGATGCCGAAGCTGTCGTTGAGCACCTTCGAGATCGGCGCGAGGCAGTTCGTCGTGCAGGAGGCGTTGGAGATGATGTCCTGGCCGGCGTAGGTCGTGTGGTTGACGCCGTAGACGAACATCGGCGTCGCGTCCTTCGACGGGGCCGACATGATGACCTTCTTGGCGCCGGCCGTGATGTGGGCGCGGGCCTTCTCGTCCGTGAGGAAGAGGCCCGTGGACTCGACGACGACATCGACGTTGAGCTCCTTCCAGGGAAGGGCAGCCGGTTCCCTCTCGGCCGAAACCTTGATCTCCTTGCCGTCAACGATGAGGACCTTCTTCTCGTTGCAGGCCGAAACCTCGTGATTGAAGATGCCGTGCACGGAATCGTACTTCAGCATGTACGCGAGGTAATCGGGATCGAGAAGATCGTTGATGCCGACCACTTCGATGTCGTTCGCGAAGTTCTCAACCGCCGCGCGGAAAACCATGCGGCCGATACGGCCAAAGCCGTTAATGCCAACCTTGATAGCCATTTTATACCTTTTCTTTCTTGATTACCCCGTAGGGACACTCCCTAACGGAAAAAACAGGTTGGTAGTATAGCCTAAAGCGGCGGTGAAGTCAAGCCATGACTACATCTCAGACGCAATCGGTTAGTTT
>CAVFWS010000046.1:0-14744 GCA_963626295.1 Clostridium sp. CAG:138 | reverse complement strand
CGAGGCCGAGGTCGAGTCCGCCCGCGCCGCTGAAAAGCGAGACGATCTTCACGGCCTCGACCTCCGCGCCTTCTTCGTCGCAAGTCGGACCCGTTCCGCCTCACTGGAGGCTGCGCCAATCGACAGCTCGCCTCGCCTGTTCTTTCCAAATCTCTCCATGCCGCGTATTATACCAAAGTGCGCCGACGATGCGGCAGAGCCGCGCAACCGCCCGCCGAGTGCCTTTGCGCCTTTGCGCTAATCGCGCCACGCCGCATTACGGCGCACACACTCCCGCGATATATGGTAGAATACTGCCTAATTTTTCGCGGGAGAATTGAATTGAACAGCAACGACCAAGATATGTGCATTGACAAAGAGCGCAAGTTTTTCACGAAGGTCGATTGGGCCGCATTCTGGACGGCGACCCTTTCCGCCTTCCTGGTGTACTTCTTCACCCTCGGGCCTTCAGTTGGCCTTGAGGATTCCGGCGAGCTCGCGACTGCGGCAGACCACCTCGGGGTTCCGCACCCGCCGGGATATCCGTTCTGGAGCATGTGCGGCTGGGTGTTCTGCCGTCTGTTCTCGTGGGTGACGTACATGGGGCATCCCACGCCAGCATGGGCGATGTCGCTGTTCTCCGCAGTGACAGGCGCATTCGCGGCCGGCTGCACGGCCATGCTCGTTTGCAGGTCGAGCATGGACATGATGAAGCCGGGCGACGATGCGCAGGATGCGGAATGCGGCAGGACTAACTCGCTATTCGCCTTCTCAGGCGGAGTCGCCGCCGCACTCGTGTTCGCCTTCTCGCCGGTGATGTGGTCGCAGTCCACCATCGTGGAGATATACTCGCTGAACGCCCTGTTCCTCATGTGGGTGTTTCTGCTTTCCTACCGCTGGATGCGCAAGCCATCCGACAAGATACTGTGGCTTACGTCCTTCGTATTCGGCCTTGGCCTCACGAACTACCAGGTACTCCTTCTCGCGGCGGTGCCGATAGCCGTCATCATTGCGCTCAAGGACGCGAAGATGTTCCGCGACACGATGCTAATCCTCATACCGATCGGGCTCACGTACATCATGCTCAAGACCGGCAGCATGCTGCGGGCGAACGCCTACATGAGCGCCGAGGTGATAAACAAGTTCGAGCCGGTGCTCAAGACGGAATCGTGTCCAAACGGGATTCTCCTGTGGGTCGGCTGCATTCTCGTGACACTTGCGCCCTTCATCCGCAAGGCATGGAAAGCCATAGGCTTCGCCGGGGTCGCGCTCGTGCTTGCCGCCGCGCTCTTCCCCGGCCACGCCGAATGGAACACGGCCAACGAACAGCTCGTAGCCCCGCTGCTTACGCCATCGAGGTATGCGTTCATCGGCGCATTCCTGCTCGGATCGGTCGTGAGCTCCATCGGCTTTGCGATGACCAGGGATAGGAAAGACTGGCGCTGGATCGCGGCGGCGGTCGCCTGCGGCGCAGTTGCGCTCATCATCGCGGGAAGCGGCCCTTCCGCAGATGCGGCCGGATATCGGGGCGTGCCGCATTCGTTCGTGAAGGAGAACACGCTGCTCATCGCCGGAATCGCGGCCCTGTTCGCCCTCGCGTGGAAGACGCCCCGCGGGCTTGCGTACGCGGTGCCGGTCGCGGCGGTGCAGATCACGGTGTTCGTGCTGCTTGAGAAAGGCGCAATGAACGGCCTGACGCATCCGCAGAGCTGGTGGTTCTTCTGGCCCGTCATATGGAACTTCATCGTGCTCGGCCTCGCGTTCGCCGCCCTGCCGACCGGGCGCTCCATGGCGATCGCGACGCTGCTTGCGGAGATCGGCGTATCGTTCTACGCCTACATGCCGATCGTCTCCGACCTCAGGAACCCGCCGATGAACTGGGGATACCCGCGCACGTGGGAGGGATTCAAGCACGCCATCACGCGAGGCCAGTACGAGGCCATAAGGATGGGCGACGTGTTCTCGCTCCACTTCCTCAAGGAACTCGGCTTCTACGTGAAGGACCTGCGCACGCAGTTCACCGCCGTGCTGATGGCCGTCGCGCTCGCATCGTTCCCGCTCGGCCACCTGTTCGTAAAGAGGGAGCGCCGCCGCCTGTGGTACAGCTGGCTCGCTGCGATCGGCAGCTGCCTTCTCGTGATGTCCGTCCTGCTGATCGCCCTCGCGAACACCAAGGGAGATGTGCAGGACGGCTTCATACAGAAGGTGAAGTTCATCTCGTCGCACGGCATGTTCGCGCTGTGGATCGGCTACGGTCTCGTGTTCGGCGCCAAATTCGCCGTGATGCTGTGGCGCAGGTTCGTGCCGTCCAGCGCCGCCACAGGCGGCAATGCGGCCAAGCTGCCGCGCTGGATCGTCCTCACGCTCTGCGGGCTGATGCTCGCCACTTCGCTCATACCGATATACGAGAACTACACGAACGACCGGCTCGTGTTCGAGCTTGGCTCCGCCGAGCAGAACGGGCACACCTTCGGATGGCAGTTCGGCGCATGGCAGCTTGACGGCGCGGAGGAAATCCGCGACGAGCTCCTCGCAAGCGAAGAGCCCCTCCCCAATCCGCTATGGCCGGAGTCGATGGAGCCGCACTCCATCTTCTTCGGCGGCACCGACCCGGGGCGCTTCGTGCCCACGTACATGATATATTCGGCGAACTTCCGTCCTGACGTGTACCTCATCACGCAGAACGCGCTTGCGGACGACACGTACATGAGCGTGGAGCGCGACCTCTACGGCGACGAGATCTGGATCCCCTCGAAGGAGGATTCCGCCGAGTCGTTCCAGGTGTACGTGGAGGAGGTGCAGAGCGGCAAGCGCAACGCCAACGCCGACCTCAAGATCGAGAATGGGCGCGTACAGGTGACAGGCGCCCTTGGCGTCATGGAGATCAACGGCATACTCACAAAGATGATGTTCGACCACGAGCGGCTTCGCCATGCGTTCTACGTGGAGGAATCCTACGTGATACAGTGGATGTACAGGTACCTCTCGCCGCACGGCCTCATAATGAAGATCAACAAGGACCCCAACCCGCTCACGCCGCAGACAATCAGGAACGACATGGAGTTCTGGGACTGGTACATGCGCCGTCTGCTGAAGGACAGGGCGTTCCGCCGCGATTTCGCCGCGCAGAAGAGCTTCTCCAAGCTCCGCGCCGCCATCGCGGGCCTATACTCCCATTCCGGACTCTACCGCGAGGCGGAGCAGGCGTTCCACGAGGCGGTGCTGCTCTACCCCGCTTCGCCCGAGGCGAGCTTCCGCTACATACAGGAGGTGCTGATGCCCCTGCGCAGGTGGAACTCGGTTGAGGACATCCTCGACTACACGGACCGCGTTGACCCGAACAACACCCGCACGCGCCCGATGAGGGACTACATGACGCGCATGAGGAGCCTCACCGAACAGATTGCGGCATTGCAGGGCAAAGCCGCAAACGCGCCCCTCAGTCCGCGGGAGAACCTGCTGCTCTCGCAGTGCCACTTCCAGCTCGGACAGTCCGCACAGGCGAAGACCTACGTCGGCAAGGCCCTTGAGGACAAGCGATCCGACGGGGACTTCGACTGCCTGAGCCTCGGTGCGCAGATACTTTCGCAGATAGGGCTTCGCGGAGATGCGGCACAGGCCGCCAAACGCGCATTTGCCGCCCTGCCGGCGGATGCGCCGCCACACGTCCGCAAGGAGCTTGCCGTGATCCTCACAGGCGGCGGGATGCCGGCGGAGGCAAGCTCACTGCTGAACGACTACCTGAGGCGCCATCCGCAGGACGCGGAGGCCTGGCTCGCATCCGCACTCGCGAAGGACGCCCTCTCGCAGGTCACGGAGGCGCAGCGCGCCATAATACAGGCTTACCAGAGCGACGCGAACCTTACGATGGAACGCATCCGCACCTCGGAAGAGCTTCAGCGCATAGCGGCGCCCCTCTTCAGAAGGAAATAGGCACACTGTACCGACAATGCTGCTGGACCGCACATTCCATCCTGACGAGGCTAACCAGGCGTTCACGACAGGGCGTCTGCTTGAGACGGGGACGTACCGGTACGACCCGAAGGACTACCATGGCCCCACGCTGCACTATGCGGCGGCCGCGATCCAGAAGGTGGCGGGGCACGACTCCACCGCCACGCTCGACGCTACGCTGCTGCGCGTCACGCCGCTGGTGTTCGCCGCAGTCACCGTCCTCCTCGGATTCTCCGCGGTGCGCAGGATCACGCGGAGCGCGGTATTCGGGCTTGCGTTCGCCGCCCTGCTCGCCACCTCGCCGATGTTCGTGTTCTTCGCGACGGACTTCATCCACGAGATGCCGCTCGCGTGCTTCACCATGATGATGCTCTGGGCGGCGGCCGGCTACCTCGCGCCGGAATCCTCCGATGGGAAGCGGGGCCGGTCTGGCCGGTGCGCCCTGATGTTCGGGATCGCCGCCGGCCTCGCTTTCGCGACGAAGGAGACGTGCGCGCTCTCATTCGCCGCCGCCGCGATCGCCGCCCTGCCGTTCATTCCGCTGCTACGCAGGCGCCGCGCCGAGTCCGCCGCCGGCGGCGGACTCGGCGTCTCCAGCCACGCCGTCCTCGCGGTCTCGGGCTTCCTCCTAACGTCCGCCCTTCTCTACTCCTCCTTCACGGCGGACTGGCGGGGCGTGTACGATGCCTTCGTCTCCGCGCCGCTTTCGTACGCCCACCGCGCGGCGGGGGACGCCTCCTCGTCAGGGGCGGCCGCGCACGTCCATCCGTGGTGGCAGTACCTCAGGTGGGTGTTCTGCGGCGATGTCGTAAGGGACGGTGTGATGCACTGGACCTTTCGGTTCTCCGAGATCGGCGCGCTTGTCCAGATACTTCTCCTGCAGCTGCCGATGGTCGTCGCCTGCTTTCTCCTCGGAAAGCGGCCAGCCCCTTCCGTCTGGAACGGGTATCTCTACGTCAGCGCATACACGGCAGCCCTGCTCGCGCTCTACTCGGCGATCCCGTACAAGACGCCATGGTGTTCGCTGCAGATCCTGCTGGGCGTGTTCCTGTCCCTGTCGATCGGCTACGCGCTGATCGCCGACGTCATGTCGAAGGCATATCCGGACTCCAGGAACGTCAGGTTTGCGGCGATTCTGCTCCCGTTGTGCTTTTCCGCGTCGATCATATTGGGCGACCACCTGCCCGGCATCCGCAGGATGGCCGCCGAGCCGGACTCGAAGGGCATCCCGTACAACTACGCGGCGGCGTCCCCGCAGGTGAAGGACATGGCCGCGACAATCAGCGGCGCGATCCTCCGCCAGACCAACGGCGTCCCCTTCGCCGCCGTGGCCGTCCCGAGGGAGGACACATGGCCATTGCCGTTCTATCTCCGCTCCGTGAACGGCAGCGTCGGATATTGGACACGGTTCGAGGAGCTTGAGGCCCTTGCGGAGACAGGCGGGAAGCCAAGCGTCGTAGTCGTCCCCGCCGAAGAGGGGCATCTCGTGCAACCGCTCTTCCCGTACCTAAGGCACACCAGACGCTTCGAGATGCGTCCGCGCGTGCGCATCCGCGTGTTCTGGTGACGCCACTCGTGTCGTCGGACAGCCTTTGCCTTGCGCGGCGAGATGCGCCTATGCGTCACTTGCGGATCGCGCCATCCCCGACGATCGTATACTTGTAGGTGGTAAGCTCCTCAAGCCCCATCGGACCGCGCGCATGGAGTTTGTCGGTGGATATGCCGATCTCGGCCCCCATCCCGAACTCGGCCCCGTCCGTGAAGCGCGTTGACGCATTCCAGTACACGGCAGCCGAATCGACGTCGCGCAGGAAAAGCTCAGCCCTCTCCCTGTCGTTGGTGACAATGCAGTCGGAGTGGTGCGAACCATGCTCGTTTATGAAGGCTATCGCATCCTCGACGCCCCTGACCGTGGCGACGTTGAGGTCGAGCGACAGGTATTCCACGCCGACGCCGTCCTCGTGCAGAGTGACGCCCTTGTCCTTCGCCCATGCCTTTACCATCGGCAGGAAAAGAGGGGCGAGCCGCTCGTGCACGAGAAGGCACTCCGCCGCGTTGCACGTTCCCGGCCGCTGCGTCTTCGCGTTGTCGAGGATGGAAAGCGCCATTCCGAGATCGGCCTTGTCGTCCACATAGATGTGGCAGATTCCGTTGTAGTGCTTCAGCACCGGTATCAGCGCCGATTCGCACATCGCCCGTATCAGGCGCTCGCCGCCGCGGGGGATCGCCACGTCGATCAGCCCGACGGAACGGACAAGGGCGGCGACCCCCGCATGGTCTGTGGTCTCGACCATCTGGACCAGATCCACAGGCAACCCGGATTTCTCAAGCCCGATCCGCACCGCCGCGTTAAGGGCCTGGTTGGACCTGAACGCTTCCTTGCCGCCGCGCAGGATCACGGCGTTGGAGGTCTTTATGCAAAGCGCCGCCGTATCCACAAACACGTTCGGACGCGACTCGAAGACGACCGCGACCACGCCAAACGGCTGGCGTACCTTGCGTATGCGTATTCCGCTTGGACGATCCCGCTCCCATATCAGCTCGCCCACGGGGTCTGGAAGCGTGGCGACGTGCCGCACCCCATCGACCATCGACCCGAACCGCGACTCGGTAAGGGTAAGCCTGTCAATCATGGCCGGCGATATGCCATTCGCCTTGGCCGCCGCCACATCCTCCGCGTTCGCCGCGTCAATCCGGGGCTTCATCGCCTCAAGCGCATCGGCAATCGCCATCAGGGCGGCGTTCTTGCCCTCCGTTGAATACGCTCCCATCCTCAAGGCCGCCGCGCGCGCCTTGACCGCCAATCCGTGAATAATCTCTGCTGTTTCCATGCGCGCCATTATACCACATATCGCCGCTTCGTTCACCCAAGGGGATGCGGCGGCTCGTGGCGAACGATTTCCGCCGTCTCAAGATATATCACGTCCTCGGCTATGTTCGTCGCAAGGTCGCCAAGGCGCTCAAGGCAGCGCGATACCGTAAGGGCATCGAGATAATATCCGGCTTCGGACGGATGGGCAAGGATGCCCTGCGTCGCCCTGGCATAGCTCTGCCGGTGGAGGGCATCGAGCTCGTCATCCGCCGCAAGCAGATCCCTGGCCGCCTTTGCGTCCCCGGAGGAAAGCGTGTGCAGCGCCTTTGTGAACATCCCGGTCGCGAGTGCGCCCATCTCCCTGAAATCCCACTTCTCCTCAACTCCATACCGCATTGCGTCGCCTACACGGTCTGCGATGTTCACCGCCAGATCCCCCGCGCGCTCTATCTCCCCGTTTGCCTTGAGTATGGTGACCACGCGCCGCAGGTCGGTCGCGACAGGCTGGTATAGGGCGAGGATGTCGAGGCATCGTTCCTCGATCAGGTTCTCGGCAAGGTCTATCGCGGAGTCGCCCTGTATCACAGCGTCCGCAAGCTCCGTATCGCCCTGCTCCATGGCGCGGACGGCGGAATCCACCGCAGTCTGCGCCCGCATCGCGTTTTCGTCCATCAGCCGCTCAAGGGCGGCGAGAGCCTTCTCGAAATGCACTTTCATCGTCATATCAGCCGAACCTCCCGGAGACATAGTCTTCCGTCTGCCTGTTCTTTGGATTTGTGAAGATTTCCTTTGTGGGTCCCACCTCCACGATGCGGCCCTTGTAGAAGAATGCCGTGACGTCGGAGATGCGCGAAGCCTGCTGCATGTTGTGTGTCACGATCACGATCGTAAAGCGGGAACGCAACCGATCCATAAGCTCCTCTATTTTCAAAGTCCCGACGGGGTCTATCGCGCTTGTCGGTTCGTCCATCAGCAGCACCTCCGGCTCCGCCGCAATGGCGCGGGCGATGCAGAGACGCTGCTGCTGCCCCCCGGAGAGGGCCATGCCGGACTGGCCAAGCTTATCCTTCACCTCGTCCCAAAGCGCCGCGCCCTTCAGTGCCTCCTCGACCCGGTCGCGGATCTCGCCACGGTTCATCCTGAAGTGGAGCCGGAGCGGATAGGCGACGTTGTCGAACACGCTCATCGGGAATGGCGTCGGCTTCTGGAAGATCATGCCCACACGGCGGCGCAGATCCAGGAGATCCACTTCCGGCGCAAGGATGTTCTTCCCGTCCAGCAGCACCTCCCCTTCCGCCCGCTGTCCGCGATGGAGCTCGTAGATGCGGTTGTACACGCGCAGGTGCGTGGACTTCCCGCAACCGGATGGCCCGATCACGGCCGTTATCCTGTTGGCCTCGATGGAAAGGTTGTTGTCGAACAGCGCCATATGGTCGCCATAGAAGAAGTTCAAGCCCTTCGTGACGATCTTGTAGCGTTTTTCAGATTCTGCCGTCATCTGTTTCTCTTTTCGTTAGTCATATGAACTTAAAGCGTCAGTCGATACCTATTGCCATTGCCAACCGTATCTCCGTGACTTTGTGCCTCTGTGTTAAAACGAGATTCATTTCCCCGAAGTACATCACCTTCCGCCAGATGTTTTCCTCTGCGCAATTGTCCGAACAGTGATGTTCAGCGCAAGTATCGCCGCCGCGACGACAAGCGCCGCGCCCCACCCCATGCGATGCATCTCATCGAACGGCGAATCCATGGTGGCGTTCGTTATGAATACCGGTGCGGACGGAGTGGGGCCCGTGAAATAGCTCGTGGGCCAGGCGTCGGCGTACAGCGCCGTGAACAGGAGCGGCGCGGTTTCGCCCGATACTCGCGCGATGGCAAGCAGGATGCCCGTAAGAAGCCCTCCCTTCGCAGAACGGCACACGAGCCCAAGCGTCACGCGGGCTCGCGTCGCCCCAAGGGCAAGGCCAGACTCGCGCATCGTATCCGACACGCCGGAAAGCTGGTCTTCCGCCGTTCGCACTATCACTGGGAACATGAGCGCCGCAAGCGCGACCGATCCGGCGAACCCCGAGAAGTGTCCAGTGGTGGCCACGAGGATGCCGTACACGAACAGCCCCACGATGACGCTCGGGACCCCCATCAGCGCGTTTACCACGAATCGGACAACCGATGCGAACCTCCCGCCCCGCCCGAACTCGGCAAGCCATATCCCCGCCGCCATGGCAGGCGGAACCGCGATCGCTGTCGCCCCTCCCGTTATCAGGACCGTGCCGATGAGCGCGTTGGCGATCCCGCACTGCGCCTCGCCGTAGGGCTTTGAGCAATTCACGAGCATTTCAAGCGAGATTGCCCCTGCGCCTTCGCGGAATATCGTAAAGAGTATCCACGCCATCAGGGCCAGCGCGACGAGTGTGGCGAATGCGGAGAAGCCCCGCATCGACCTGTCAACGGTCCTCCTTAACGTTGCCGGACGCATCTTCATCTCTTGTTCCCTTTCAGCAGCAACCTCTGCGTGGCGCCTTGTATGGCGAACTCAAAGGCGAGCAGGATCGCGCCAAGGCCGAAGAGCGCACTGCGGTGAAGCCCGTCCGCCTCGGCGAAGTCGTTGGCGAGCGTCGCGGCTATCGTCGTGCATCCGTCGAAGAGACCCGTCGGAAGCGCGTTCACCCCTCCGCAGACGAACAGCACGGCCATCGTCTCCCCGAGCGCGCGTCCAAGCCCGATGAGGATGCCGCCGACAAGCCCGCGACGCTGCGCCCGCACCACGACGTTCCAGACCGCTTCCCAGCGCGTGCACCCGACGCCCATCGCGGACTCGACAAGCGCAACCGGCGCCTGGGCAAGCACATCGCGCATCACCGCAGATATGTACGGCAGAACCATCAGGGATAGGACGAGCGAGGCCGAGAGGAGTCCGAAGCCCGTAGTCTCAACGCCAATATGCCCCAGAACGCCCTGCAGGAGCGGACAGAACACAAAGAGCCCCCACATCCCGTAGATCACGCTCGGTATCGCCGCCAGGAGGTCGAGCGCATGGGCAAGCGGCTTCGAAGCCCACGGCGGCGCACCGTTCACGAAAAGCGCGGCGGCGAATCCGAGCGGAACGGCGACGGCGAGCGCAATGGCCGTAGTGGCGAACGTGCCGGCAAGCGCGCCTCCTGCGCCAAACACCCCTGAGGACGGATCCCATTCGGCGGAGAGCAGGAACCGAAACCCTTCCGCCTTCCATATGTCCGCCGATGCGACGGCAAGCTCGACGATGAGCGCGACGGCCAGGATAAGCCCCGCCGCCGCGCCGGCGAGGCATGCCAACCTGAACAGTCTATCGGTTGAGGCTTTCACTTCATTTCCCTTGGCAGATTCCCTCGAGCCTCACCGCGCCACGGGGATGTAGTGGAGCTTTTCGGCGGTTGGCGCGCCGTTCGCGAAGCACCAGTCGAAGTAGGCCTTGAGTGCGGCCTTCTTGGCGGACGATGCGTCCTTGCGCGTCAATATGTATGTCTTGCCGAGTATTGGCCAAGTGGCGGCGGTCGGCTCCTCGACCTTGCCCCCGACCGATATCCTTGCGACGCTCAACCTCGATTCAAGTGCGAACGTATATTCGGTGTACCCGATCGCGCCCCTGATGCGGCGTACACTGTTGCATACCCCGGGGTTCTTCTGTCCGGCGACCCCGCACGGCCACTTGAGCTGGGTGGACGCGCCGAACCGCTCCCTCCATTCCGGAGATGCGGACGAGAGATAGGATGTAAAGATGTGCGTGGTCCCCGAACCGTCGCCACGGTGCACGACCGTGATCTTCATGTCGGGAAGCTTCAGCCCCGGGTTGAGCGCGGCGATCCGCGCGTCGCTCCAGCGCGTTATCTTGCCAAGGTAGATGTCCGCAAGCGCCGGGCCGTCAAGCGCAAGGCCACCCTTCAGCCCCGGCAGGTTCACCGCCGGAACGACCGCACCCGAAACCATATGGAACTGTTCAAGCCCCGCCGCCGCGCAATCTTCGGCAGAAAGGGGCGCGTCAGTCCCCGCAAAGTCTATCGTCCCGGACTTTATCTGGCTGATCCCGGCCGACGAGCCCACCGACTGGTAGTTGACCTTCGCGCCAAGCCCGGCCTGCGTGTAGGCATAGCACCACTTCTGGTAAAGCGGCGCCGGAAAGCTGCCGCCAGCGCCATTGAGTTCAATGCGTTCGGCCGCAGATGCGGACAACGCCGCCGTCGCCGCGCCCATCGTGGCTGTGATGAGTTTGATCTTAAAGTTCATTTCCATTTTCCTTCTCTTCTGTTTTCCCTTTGTTTTTTCGATGCGTAGTATGGACTTCCGATGTTTGGATTCCGTGTCCGTTAGGTTAAAAGTCCGTTAAAAGTTCCAGGCCAGCTCGACACGTCCGAAGAAGGCCTGATGGTCGGAGCCGTCCCTGAAGTAGTCGCCCTTGCCGAAATACTCGCCCTGGAAAGCGAACTTGCCGCCATGCAGGATGTCGGCGTCGAAGAGCTTCGCGATCTTCACTTCGTACCGGATCTTTGCGTATGACCCGCGGAACATTCCTGCGTCATCTTCACGCACGGCGGCGAACATCGGGCCGACCTGGGCCTTTACCGTCGAGAAGCTCCACACGTCGCACCCGAATGCCAGATGCGGATAGACGAGGTTCGTGTAGTCGTACTTGTTGTACATGGGCGCGACAGACTCGCCGAGCCCCGTCTCGCGGTTGAACACCGCGTGCCAGGCGTGCCTGCCGCGGTCTCCGTCCGAGTCGCCGGAAAGGACCCAGCACGCCCCGGTGAACTTTGGTCTGAAGCCCGCCTTTGGCGCATACGTAAGACCCGCATATCCCTGGCCCGCGACAAGATTATGCGAACCGACCTGCCCGGCGAGCTCCACTTCGCCGCTCAGCGTGTCGGTGAAGCGCGGCAAAAGCCGTACGCCAAAGGTGTGCGTGTCGGTCGTCCTCCCTTCCTTGCGGTACTTCGAATCCTTGCCGCGCATCTCGCTCTTGGCTACATAGTATGCGTCATACCCGAAGTCCCTGCTGGCGCGGTCCTGCCAATACAGCCCTGCGCCGAACTCGTCCTGGCCATATCCGGTGATGTCGTAGTCCTGCGGCTTCTTGCCGTTGGCGTGTTCCTTGCCAAGGGTAGGGAGCCAATCCTCCTTGGCCTGGTACAGGACGAAGGCATCGAGCGTACGGTCGTCGTCCGCGTGCCAGGTGAGCCGCACCGCGTCGAAGTACGCCGAGCGAGATCCGTCTCCGCCAACGCCGTCCGAGATTATGCGCTTTGCGCCGAATGACATGTCCTGACGCCCCACCTTCGCATCGATCGATCCGGGGAGATCCTTCGCCGAGAGGTAGAGGTTGTCTATGAACACCACGTCGGGCCAACGCTGTTTCCGTGAGCTGGAACGGGGCCTGTTGTAATAGCGGAACTCGTCCGCAAGACGCAGGAAAAGCCCGTAGTCCGAATGGGTTGCGCCGATCCACGGACGCAGGCGGATGCGGGCGTAGCTCGAGTAGTCGCTTTCGCCGCGCTTCGCGGTTGGCAGGTTGTCCGTAAGGTCGTACCTGAGGCGCACCTCCACGCCAGCCTTGACGGATAGGTTCGTCGTGGTCGTCTGCGCGGAGACCGAAAACGCGGCCAGCGCCATAAATGACGCCAACCTGAGTCTGCTTCGTTTTGCCTTCATTCTGATTGCTTCTTTCGTTTCCATAATTCGTCCTTTTTTTGGCGCGAAGTATAGGATTACGATGTCAGCATCAGATGAGCGTCAAATTAAAATCCAGTTAAAAATCCAGTTGGGGCAACTGCCCACTACCGGCTCCTCACACCTTCAGGAACACTTTCTTCCGATAGAGGATATAGAGGAAAAGCCAGCAGGTCGCGATGTAGGCGACGTTCGCCCCGACGGGCTGCCACGCATCCGGCAGCAGTGACGCCGTGCCGCCGAAGAGGAATTCGGAGGCCTTGCGGAAGCCTACGATGTGCTGCACCATGTAGATCGTGATCGCGTTCATGCCTATCACACGGAAGAACAGCGTCCATCCGCGCCACCCCTTCACGTCGATGACGTAGTAGAACAGCGCGAGCAGCGCCGCCGAGCATCCGCCGGCGACCAGGACGAACGAGCTTGACCAGAGGGCCTTCACGACGGGGATGGACAGCGACATAAGCAGGCCAGATCCGACCATCGCCACCGACGACGCGAGGAGGAGCAGCGCCTTCCTGCAGCCGGGAAGCGCACTGCGCAGGAGTTCGCCCGCGAACATCCCGAGCATTGGCGTGACGATGCCCGGCAGGATGCACGCGGTCCCTTCCGGGTCGAAGAGCCTTGAAAGGATGTGGTTCCCGAAAAGCGTACGGTCTATCCAACAGCCGAGGTTGCCCTCGGGGGTGAACGGAGCCGCGCCGGGGAAGTCCGGCGCGCCGACGAAGCGGAACAGGAGCCACGAGCCGACGAGCAGCGCGACGGCGATAATGGCCCGGGCCTTGCGCCCGAAGAACACGTAGATGAGCGCAGCGGCCATCCAGGTGAGGCCTATGAACTGCAGAACCCCGAACAGGCGCTGGTGGGCGAAGTCGAACTTCATGAGGCCGTAGTACACGAGACCGAAGAACATCAGGGTGAGTCCGCGCCGCAGGGTGTGCCATACGAGCGAAGCCCTTGTCGCCCCCTGCGCGAGCCGCTTCGCCGACGAGAACGGGAAGCTCACGCCTGCGATGAAGAGGAACAGCGGAAAGATCAGGTCCTCGAACGCGAAGCCCTCCCACGGCACGTGCCTGAACTGCCGCGCGAATGCGCAGTCGGGCGCACCAAGCGCCGCGCATATGGAGATCATCAGCGGGCCGCCGCCCATGATGAAGAACATGTCGAAGCCGCGCAGGGCATCGAGCGACATCAACCGCGAGCTCTTCTCTTCCGCCATCTTGTCATCGTCTCCCTATTTGAAAGCCTCGTCTACGACCCTTGACCACTTTTCAAGGTTGCCGTAATCGCAATTCCATGTAGTATAGCATATTGCCGAATCGTTGTGGCAGGATTTGAGGGGGGTGGATTGCAGAAGTAAACGTGCGCGATTATAAGTTAAAGAGGCGCCGGGAAGTCAAGCGCTGCGCCTATGCTATCGCGCAACAAATGCTCACGAATCGCACAATGTGGATGCAGCTGTCGATCGTGGCGGTATCCCGATCCACCATCATTCAGGAACAGTGCGCCAATGACATCTCAACCGATTGGATGATAGCGTTCACTGGCACGTAGCCACATTCAGTTTCCTGACCACTCTCGCCGGATTCCCGGCCACCAGCGTATCCGGCGGCACGTCGTGAACCACGACAGACCCGGCCGCAACGACCGAGCGGTCGCCGATCGTCACGCCTGGAACGACAGTCACGTTCCCCCCAAGCCAACAGTCCTCGCCAATCGTGACCGGGCTGAAGCGATCTATCGGCTTGCGCCTCTCGACCGCGTCCATCGGATGGTTTGGCGTATAGATGTTACACCCCGGACCGATCAGCGTCCGGGCGCCCACACGGATATCCGCGCCATCAAGGAAAGTGCACCCGTAGTTGATGAATGCGTTCTCGCCAATAAATATCTCCGTCCCATGGTCGCAGGTGAACGGAGGCTTTACGACGGCCGTAGGGTGCGCATGCGGCAAAAGCGCAAGCATCGCCGCCCGCCAAGCCTCCGGGCAATCGGTCCCCGTCGCGTTGAATTCTCGCATGAGCTTAGCGCAACGGTCGAAACGTTCCGTAATGTCGCGGCTGGACGTGTCCGTCCACTCGCCACTCTTCATCCTATCCAGTTCACTCATTTCCACCCCTATCCATTCAATGCAAGGCCAAGGCCGCTTGGCGCAAACGTCAAGGCGTCCGGAAACCTCAATCCGCCACAACCTCGACCTGCCGGTCGGAGAGGTTGCGCATCTCGGCGTCGAACGCCGCGCCGACGAGCGTCACCTTCTTGCCGCACCGCAGCCACTTCTCGTGGTAGCCCTTCGCCT
>CAVFWS010000045.1:2210-14761 GCA_963626295.1 Clostridium sp. CAG:138 | reverse complement strand
TGCCAGGCAAACGCCTCGTTCGAAAGCCTTGATGCGTCCACGCGAAACGCACCGGACTCCTTCTGAACCCTTGAATCGTAAATGCCAAGCTTCAGTGGGCTTCCATTCGGCTCCGTGCCCGGCGCGAGTTTGGCCCGCACACTTACGCGATATGCGGCACGATCCTTCAGCTCGACATTGTAGAACCTGAAATAGCCGCGAGCCGTCCCCCAGAAATGCGTAGCCCTTCCGCCAATCGCGTCTTTGTCTTCGACAAGCTTGTTCCCGCCCCATTCGTTGCGATCCAGTATCCAATCGTCCACAATGCACATGTCGTGCGCGGCGGCATCGGGAATCGCCATCCGGGCGAAATTCATCATGTAATCCCTGTCCCGCTTCTTCAGCAGATAGTCGTATGGCTTTCCGCTGCCGATGGACAGCATCATCTCCGCACGGGACTTTACCCTCTCGAAGTCCGAAACTCGATTCGGATTCGGAGAGCCGGAGGCATTGTATGCCGGATGCCGCGTCACCAGCAGGTAATCGGATGGAGCACTCTGCTCATTCATGAAGCGATACGCCTCTGGATCGTCCATCACGGCCTCGCGGGCCTTGGCCATCAGGGATGCGGCCTTTTGCGTGAATTCCGGCGTCAGCGCAGGGTCGTCGCCCCGCATCTCTATCTGTAGCGGACGCACCGTCTCGTCTCGGGACAGCGACTCTCTCTCATTTATGTATTCGAGTACGAATGGTGCGGCCTTTCCGTAGCATCCACGCACGAATTTCTCGATCAGCGGCTTCTCCGGCTGATCTGGGTTCCACATCAGCCTGGGGAGCAGCCAGGCCTTCAGGTCGAGGAAGTCGGCGTACCTGTCGTAGTTGCATTCCTGGTAAAAGCCTACCGCCCCGTGCCTGGCATAGAATCTGATGTTCTCGCACATGGTCCTGAAGCACGGGAATGGGAGCAGGTTGCGCACAAAGTTCATCGGATAGTCCCACACGAACAGACCGGCCTCGGATATCTCGCCCCAGCGCGAGAAATCCTCAAGGAACCGACGGTTCCCCGCAAAGCGGCTCTCGTTGATCGGCTTCGAGAAGTCGCAATCCACGGAGCAGAAAAGAGGCAGCACGTTCCGGCGAGGACGGATGGTCTTCGGCGGCTTCTGCGTATAGCGGTACGCCAGGGTCGAGATGATGGCTTCGGGCCGCACCTTCTCCACGGCCTCGGCAACGGCATTCACAAGCATGAGGGTAGAGGTGCCATCGCATTCCTCCTTCTCGTCGATCGCACGGCACCGATCGCAATGGCACTGCATCGGCCCGGTGCTTCCGTCGTTCTGGCTGATGCCGAAGTAGCGGATGTCCGGGCAGGCCCGCACTCGCGCCAGCGCATATTCCGTCACGATGCGGACGACGTCAGGGTTCGAGCAGCACAGCTGGAATCCGGCGCCGGATGTCCATCTCGTGCCATCTGCCCGAACGGCGAAGTATTCGGGATGATCCTTTGCGTACTTCTTCTGCGGGATGATCATCGGCAACGTGTGCGACCATGGCAGCTTTCCGTCGTAGCGGTATGGCGACAGTCCATGCCTTTCCCCGAATGGCACATGGAATCCGTTGATGCGCATGCGCAAGGCGAAATCGGGGTCGAACCGGAATGAATATGATATCTGGTCCCGGATCCTGACGACTGGCCGATCCGTCCTGTCAAGCGAAGATGGCAGGGCGAGTCGCCCCGTTTCCGGAATGTGCGTCTTCCATGGCGTAAACCAGCATATCCCACCATACGTCTCAAGTATCTCATATACGCCATAGGTGATGCCCCGGCAGGCAGAACCCAGCACAACGACGTGTGGCGGCACGGCAACAATGCGAAACCCTTCGTCCCCCAAGCCCTTCGTGGCCTCGACCGCATCCGGCACAAGCCCTTGCGTATGGCGGGTAAGCCCAAGGACGATGGCCTTCGGCGGCAACGGACCCGAATCGTCGAGTATCGTCAGCCTTTCGCCCGTAAGCCTCTCCGTCCAGTCGCGGAATTCGCTTGCGGCATACCGCTCGCTTTCCGTGGCATTCCCCCGAACCACGATCGCGGAGCCGCCCCGGACGCCCCGCACCGACATCTCCAGATCGGCGGCGTTTCCGGACATCCAGAGGCAGGCAACCGCCGCCAACGCCAAACTTTCCAATCTCATATTCATAGCGCCCCCTATTTGCCTATCGAATCACAACCGTCGTCCCAAGGTGCGTTCCGCGAGTGACGAGCGCACCGTCACCGGCAAAATACGCGCGATACCCTTCAGGGCCTTCCTTGCTCGAGTACCTTCCGGGCGGCATCTCTACGGCAGGGTCTCCAAGATACAGCGTCCTGCACCCGACCGTGACGCCTGCGGGGATTTCGATTTTCCCTTCTTCCGAAACGGAGACCGTCGCCTTGCGCGAAAATGGCCTCGCAGATGCGGCCAGGAATACGCCCGTGCCGGAAACCGACACGTTCGTGCAGTTGTTCCACGAACTGTTCGCCGTCATCGCGAACGTTCCTTCCGTCACCGCTACCGTGCCCGTGGAGGACAGCGCCCGATCCATGGCAAACATGGCCGCGCCAGACTTTGATATCCCGGCAAAACCAGTGAAGTCGACAGACGAGTTCGTAACGTCCGTCACCTGGTTGATGCATAGCGCAGCGGGCGCCGTGGAATCGACCGCCACGCCGGATGCGCCATCGTCAATCAGGAAATCGCCGAAACGCTGGGAGTGCCCATTCAGCCAGATCGTGCCGTTTCGTGCGCCGGAACCTATCGAAAGCGGCAGTGTCGGCTGGTCAAACGCAAAGTCCGCGCCGAAGGAAATGGACGACTCTGCCCCGTCGAGCGAAAGGTTGTTCGCTATCGAGTTTCCGGTCGCGTTGAACTCGGCGCAGACGTACTGACCAACGTTGAAGCTGCGTTCGCAGGTAAACGGCCTGTTGTCGAAGATCCAGCGGCAAAGCCCCCAGTCGTCGCCTGTCGGCGTGAAGTAGTTCGCGGCGGACATCCCTCCCTCGCAGATGACAACGGAGCGGTTCCTGAGTCTCGGACGGAATGGCATGCCGGTCTGCGGCAGGGTGAAAGACCTCGCAAAGCGGTTGGTAGACTTATCGTGCGCAAGAAGGTAATTCGAATTGTTCCATGCGTAATATATGACAGGACGCTCGATGACGGTTCCGTACAGACGGGTGCAGACCCCACTGTCCTTCTTGACCTCATCAACCACAACAGGCACATCGCCGGCGCCGCCGAACGCATTTGTGGGAGACGACACCTCCAACGTTCCGCCAGCATGGACAAACGAGCCGGCAAACGCCGGACTGCTTGCCGCAAGCGTCACCGTTCCGCCACCTTGATTCGTCACGGCATACGGGAACGCCGAAGACATCGGAGCCTCGACACGCAACGTCGCGCCATCCGCCACGCGCCACACCTGATTGGCACGGATGTCTATCGGAACCGACACAACCGCCTCTCGCGTGCCATCGGAGGACGATTCAACGGTAATCCCCGACTTGCAGAGCCCAACAGGGCTCTCGCCCGAAAGCGCAAACGCCTCGCTTGCGCCACCGAAAACCAATCCCCTGAACGATGCCGGCACGTCAACGACCGCTGACGAACCTGCCGAAGCGAACGTCGGCAAGAATCCGCCGGACGTCAGATCATGCCGCCGGTTGTCGTCCCAGTTCGCCGCCGTGTCGATGCTGACGTCAGTTCCGCCGCCAGCAGTCCACGTCGCCGGATCGTCCGCCACCTCCGTCTCCATCACGGCGATCCGGCCTCCGCCAACGATCTGGCTTATATTGCCCGACTGGTCTCCGCCTGGGATCTGCCGCCGCACACCTCCTTCCGTCACGTATATGGCGGCAAACGAGCAATCGCAGCCCGACGGGAGGACGAGTTTCGCCGTTTCGGACAGTTCCAGCGTGAGGCGATCCGTTCCAAACGGCGTTGCGGCGGAATCAGCCACCCTGAACACGCCGCCGTCGCCTATCTTCAGTTCGCCCAGCGACTCCAACGCATTTGCTTCCGTTGTCGCCAGGTCAAACGTAGCCCCATCCGCGACAGTCACGGCCGACAGCCTCTTGAATGTGGATGAACCGCCTATGCGAAGCGTACCGTTCGAGACCGTAAGCTCCCCTGTCGTCAGATGTGCCTGATCCTTCAGCTCCTGGGCAAAATCCCCGGATGGATCCCACACGAGAGAAACGGCATCGTCCAGGATGCAGCAAGCCGAATAGTCAGCCGCAGCTCCGCGCAGGAACAGCGTTGCGCCGCCGCCAGTGCTGGCGACGTACCTGCCGGCCGTGGCAGTTCCAGTCCCGGTATCCAGGGCCAATGCGGACTGGTCATTCCCGCACAGGTCAAGGTATCCGCCTCCCCCAAGGTACTCCTTCCAAAGCAACGGCACATCGGCATCCAGCGCAAACGGCGCACCGCACTTGACGTTGCACGAGAATCCGAGCCACATCTCGCCATAGTCGTTGCCGGAGGCGTCGAGATGGGTGTAGCCGCCACGATAGCCGAAGGCCGCGCCGTTCCTGATGAGAGCCACGCGGATCGGCTTCCTGAAATGGATCTCGGAATCTGAATATGGATGCTGGTACAACGTATAGCCGGGGAGTTCCACGTCGCCGTTGAAGTTCGCGACTACGGTCTCGACCGCGTAGGGACGGAACCAGCCGCTTGCCGCCGATCCGAGGATCCGTCCGTTGACGTTGTACGTGCCCGGACTGTTGAACCACATCTGCTGGGAGCCGCTGCTGCATATCATGAAATCGTAGTTCCAGTCGCCTGGAACTTCAAGCCAGAGCTTTCCGTCGCCACCGCTGTTCCATACGCATGTGCCATCCGCACCGAAAGCGGATGACGAGCCTGCGGACACCGAGCAATACGAATACCGCGTGCCGCCTTCGTACGAATTGGCCGCCAACAGCTTGACGATGTTGCCGGAACTGGAATTGCCGGAGAACCAGACTGCGCCCTCGCCTGAAATCGTCCGCATGAACTTCAGCGTCTTTGCCGTGCCACTGATGGCAATCACGTTAGTGGATCCGCCGTCAAGGACTATCGGCGCATCGACGGCCACATCCGCACTCGCCGAATTCTGCACAACCCTGCCGCCATTGCCGGACAAGGTCAACGCCCCATCGGACACAAGCGTAAGTCCACACCTAAACTCAATGGACTCCAGCGTCATCGCCCCCATGTCATTGACTATCTCGGCCACCTCGGATGGCTCCAGGACAACCGCATCGCCGCTGGCGGGAATGGCTTGCGCAGACCAATTGGCCCCGTCACTCCATTTGCCGGATCCACCAACCCATGTGCAGGTTTTTGCATTTAGGGATAGGCTCGCCCCAAAACACAATGCCGGAAGCAACCAGGCATCACGCAACGGGAAGAATGCTCGCAAGCTTTTACGCATAGACTAACTCCTTATTTGGTCTTTTGTGGATGCATGATATCATTGCGAGGAAGCCGTGTCAACGATTTTTCCATGCATATCTGCAAAAATACCCGCCCCCCCCCCGATTTTGGGTGTTATGACAAACAGCAGTTGATCCGACAATGCGCGCATTATGTCCACTGCAGTTCCATCGCCGAAAGCGAAAGCCATGCGGCACCGCAAGTGCGGCTTCCGTGATACAATAGCGCCATGAAAGCCGTTTTCTCAAGCATCGCAACGCGATATGACAGGATGAACCGCATAATGTCGCTTTCACTCGACCGCCGATGGCGGCGCAAGGCGCTTGATGCCGTCAAATTGCCGCACTCGCAAGCGCAGTTCCGCGAACTGCGCGCCCTTGACCTCGCGTGCGGGACCGGTGACTTCACCGTTGAACTGCTCAAGCGCTTTCCGGGGATCAAGGTGACCGGTGTCGACCTGACCCCAGAGATGATCGACATGGCCAAGACGAAGACAAGCGGCATTGACGCATCCGTGAGGTTTGTGGCGGGCGATGCGCAGAATCTCGGCTTCATTGCCGACGAGACCTTCGATCTCATCGTATGCGCATTCGGTTTCCGAAATTTCCCGGACAAGGCAAAGGCTCTTACAGAGTGCGGCAGAATACTCAAGCCTTCCGGAGAACTCATCGTCCTTGAGCTTTTCAGGCCAAGCCACAAGGCGCTCGGCATCGTCGTGAACATCTGGTTGTCGCTCATCGCACACATCTTCTGCTGGCGCAAGACCAGGGAATACGCCTATCTTCGGCATTCCGTAGCCACAACGGTAAGCCCTGACGAATTCGCGAAGATGGCCGAAGAGGCCGGCCTCTCGCCGATCGGGCGAAAGGCCTTCTTCCCCTCCGCGACCGCGCTCGCGTTCGAAAGGGCCTTGCGCCCCAGATGACCGCACACAGGCGGCGGAGCCAAGGCGTCAACAGATCAGGTGCTGCCCGGAATCCACTGGTATCACGGTTCCTGTAACGGACTTCGCGCCCAGCAGGTACGACACCGCGTCCGCCACGTCCTGCGGAGTCGGCCTTGCGTCGAGAAGCATCTCGCCCGACGGCTCGTGGACGCCCTCGGGCGGCAATATCGGACCTGGGGCGACGGCGTTCACGCGCAGCGACTGGGCGAACATCGCCGCGAATCTCTTCGTGTCGGCGAGCAGCTCCCGCTTTGCCCGCGCATATGCGGTATCGTGGACTGACGCCGGCCCCAACACCTTCGAGTCAAGGATGTTGACGACGGAGCAAAGCCCCACCCCCTCCCTGCCGGCAAGGAGCATCGTGAGCTTGCGTGGCGCAATCAGGTTCAACGCCTCTATCGTCGCGTCATCTCCACTGAACAGCGCGGCGTTGTTCACGATCGCGCAGAGGTCGGGGGCCATGGACAAGGCTTCCGCATAAAGCCTCGCAGGGCCGTCGGGCAATGAGAGGTCTGCGCGGACGTCCGCTCCATCCTCATCGCGATGAGATGAGACGAGCACGTTCCAGCCATCGGCCCTAAGCGTGTCGGCGATGGATCTGCCGAGACGCCTTACGCCACCGGTCACAAGCGCCGTCCCCTTTCCATGTGCGTGTTTCATGTGGCGATTATAGCACATGTCACACGCCAAATATGGTATAATCCGTAGATATTTTTGGGCTTCAAGGAACAGGTTGGAAATGTCAGAAGAAGAGAAGAATGAAACGGCTTCGGAGCAGGCGCCTGCCGCACCTGCGGGAACGCTTGAGAACGTCAACATCGAAGACGAGATGGCTCGCGACTACATCGACTATTCAATGTCGGTGATAGTCGGCCGCGCCCTCCCCGATGTCCGCGACGGGCTGAAGCCGGTGCATCGCCGCTGCCTGTACGCGATGCACATGCTCAACAACACCTGGAACTCCAAGCACCTCAAGAGCGCCCGTGTGGTTGGCGACGTGATCGGCAAGTACCACCCGCACGGCGATTCGGCGGTGTATGACACGATCGTCCGCATGGCGCAGGATTTCTCGCTTCGCTGCCCGCTCGTGGACGGCCACGGGAACTTCGGCTCAATCGACGGCGACGGCGCCGCCGCCATGCGCTACACGGAAGTGCGCATGCAGAAGATCACCGAGGAGATGCTTGGCGACCTCGAGAAGGATACCGTCGAGATGGTCCCCAACTACGACGAGACCACCAGGGAGCCTTCCGTGCTGCCGGCGAAGCTTCCGAACCTTCTGCTCAACGGCTCTTCGGGCATCGCGGTAGGCATGGCCACGAACATTCCGCCGCACAACCTCGGGGAGCTTTGCGACGCCATCACGCACTACGTAGACAACCCCGACTGCACGATCGACGACCTCATGCGATTCGTCAAGGGGCCGGACTTCCCCACAGGGGCGCAGATCTGCGGCTACAATGGCATATCCGCGATGTACAAGCTCGGCCGGGGGCAGCTGCGCGTGCGCGGCAAGGCCGAGATCGAGACGGAGAAGAACGGCCGCGAGCGCATCGTGATAACGGAGATACCGTACAACGTAAACAAGCGCGAGATGATCATCCACATGGCCAATCTCGTCAAGGAGAAGGTGATCGAGGGCGTCTCCGACATCCGCGACGAGTCCAAGGCCGATGTGCGCATCATCGTGGAGCTCAAGCGCGATGCCGTCGGGCAGATCGTACTCAACCATCTCTACAAGCACACCGAGCTGCAGACCACCTTCGGCGCTATAATGCTCGCGATAGACAAGGGGCGTCCGAGGATACTCAACCTCAAGGACTTCTTCAAGAGCTATACAGATCACAGGTTCGAGGTGATCACACGCCGCACAAGGTTCGAGCTGAAGAAGGCAGAGGCGCGCAAGCACATCCTCGATGGCCTGCTCATCGCGATCGCAAACCTTGACGACGTGGTAAGGATCATTCGCGGATCGAAGAACCGCGACGAGGCGAAGGCCTCGCTCATGGCGAAATTCGGATTCTCTGAGGCGCAGGTGAACGCGATACTCGACATGAGGCTCTACCAGCTCACCGGACTCGAGAGGGAGAGGCTCGAGGCCGAGCTCGCGGACCTTCTCGCGAAGATAGCGGACTACCAGGCGATCCTCGCGGACCCCGCGCGCGTCTACCAGATAATAAAGGACGACCTTGCCTTCATCAAGGAGAAGTTCGCCGGCAGGGATGAGGCCCGCCGCCGCACCGAGATAGTCCCGGACGAGAATGAAGTGTCGATCAGGGATCTCATCGCCGACGAGCCGTGCGTGATAACCCTCTCGAACCGGGGCTACGTCAAGCGCGTGCCCCTGAGCGAATACCGCGAACAGAAGAGGGGCGGCCACGGCGTGAGGGGCGCACAGGTAAAGGAAGAGGATTTCATACGCCTCGTCTTCGTCGCCCAGACGCACGACTCGCTGCTCTTCTTCACGAACACAGGGCGGCTATTCCTCAAGGATGCCTACGAGATCCCGGAGGCGCCGCGCATGAGCTTCGGCAAGCCGCTCATAAACTTCCTCAACCTGCAGGATGGAGAGCAGGCCCTCCAGCTCCTGCCGATCCGCAGCTTCGAAGGCGATGTGGACGTCTTCTTCGCCACCAGGCTTGGCACGGTGAAGAAGACGCTCCTTTCCGAATACAAGAACGTCAACCGCAACGGCATACGCGCCATAAACATCGAGGATGGCGACCAGCTCGTCGAGGTGAGGCTCGTCCGGCCGGACGAGGACGTGATCATGCTGACCCGCCAGGGGCAGGCGATGCGATTCCCCGCCTCCAACGTGAGGCGCATGGGCCGCACCGCCACAGGCGTAACGGGCATCTGGCTGCAGGATGGCGACCAGGTGGTGTCGCTCGATGCGGTCGACGACGCGAAGACGCTCTTCATCGCCACCTCGAACGGCTACGGCAAGCGCTGCGAGTTCAGGGACTTCCCGTCGCACCACCGTGGCGGCAAGGGCGTCATAGGCATCAAGGGCGGGGACCGCAACGGCGAGGTCGTGGCGGCCCACGCCGTCTCCGAGGACGAGAACGTGATTTCCATCACGAGCGACCAGCAGATGGTCCGCAGCGCCGTGTCCGACTTCAGCGTCCAGAGCCGCACCGCAATGGGCGTGAAGCTCGTACGCCTCTCGGAGGGTGCGCAACTGTCTTCCGTATCCGTATGCGAGGCGGAGGAAAAGGAAGACAAGATCGTCGAAGAGGCTGCGGAATCCGCCGCCGGCGTCACCGCTGATCGTACGTAGCGCCGATCTCCTCCCACGTGCGGGACGCGAAGAACTGCGATATCGCGGCATCGTACGCCGCGGTGTGCGCAAACGCCTTCTTCATCAGCCTGAAGCGTGTAGACAGGCAGATCGAGCCTGAATTGGCGGCAAGCTCCTCTGCGATGCTGCCATAGTCGAGCGGATCCGTGACGGATGCGACGCGCAGATAGTTCTTCGCGGAAGCGCGTACCATGCATGGGCCACCGATATCTATGTTGGTCCTCGCCATCTCCGGGGTCACGCCCGGCTTTGCGACGGTCTCCTGGAACGGATACAGGTTGACGACAACCATGTCGATCGGATTGGCGGAAAGACGCTTCATGTCGGCCTGGTGCGCAGCGTTGTACGTCTCGGACAGCAGACCGAGATAGATCTTGAAGTCAAGGGTCTTAACGAGTCCGCCCTGCATCTCCGGCTGGCCGGTATAGTCGCTTACGGCCACGAGGGTCTTGCCGGCATCCGCGCCGAGGATCTCCCCCACCTTTGCGTACGTGCCGCCGGTCGAATATATCTTCACGCCCGGACAGGCGTTTACGAGTTTGGGGACGAACTCCTCAAGGCCTGTCTTGTCCGATACGGACATGAGGACGTTCCTTACCGCCACGCGATTGTCGATGTCTTTTACGATGTTGAGAGCCATTGTGAACAATATCCTTTCGCTTTCTTTCGCGTGATTATACCACAAAACGCGCTCGTGGCGGGGCGGCCTGTGGATTGCAGCTCACTTCCCGGTTCGCAGGAAGACAGTCGAGCACGGCGGCAGCGCCAGCGTACCGACGCCCTCCGCCTCGCGGTAGACCGGCGCCGCGCCGGCGTCCGACGAGTGCTGCGCCACCGCAAGCCCCTTCGCCGGAAGCCTGAAGCGGACCGTCTGCACCTTCGACGCGGCGTTCGCCACGATGACGCCAGTCGCATCGCCGGCGGCGTTCCGCCACACAGTGCCGGTCACGGTCGGCAGTTCGTAGTGGTAGTCGTATGTGCGCCAGATGGAGTGCATCGTGAACCTGTCGGACGGCTGCGGCCCGCCGACGAGGCGAATCTCGTCCTCCAGCGTCCCGTAGACCATGAACTCCGCCGCCTCGCGCCGCGTCCGCGCGCACCGCGCCAGGCAGTCGCGCTGGCGGGCGAACTCGTCGGACGTGACGTTCCACCGGTCGAGCCAGCCAAGCATGACTCCCGACGTGAAGTCGCGCATCTGGTAGGCGCGGAAGCACTCTATGCTGTCCTGCAGCGACTGGTAGTTCCCGTAGTAGATTGCCGAGCCGCCGTAGACCGCCGGATAGAACGGCACCTCGTCCTGGCGGACGCCGCTCGCCTTCAGGAATCCGTCGAACTGGTCGAGGCACATGTCCCCCGTCCCTTCCGACAGCAGGATGGCCCCGCGCGAGGCGCACCAGTCGTGGATCCGCGCGAAGGCCCTGCGCGTACCCCTGAACCACCAGTCGCCGCCGCCCTTCGCGTGCGGATGCCCCTCGGCCCAGCAGGGGATCTGCCGCGAGCAGGCGACCTGGTCGTGGTAGACGCCGTCGAAGCCGCATCCGTTGATGTTCTCCCTCTCCGTCATCACGGCGTCCGTCGTCATCTTCATCGCCACCTCGCCCCAGGCGTCCGCCGCCGGACACATCACGGCCAGCTTGTGGTTCGGGTAGTAGACCTCCGTCGTAAGCTCGCCAGCCATGCTCCTGCAGGCGTCCTTCCGGGCGTAGACCCACGACGCCAAATCGATGTCCCACAGGCGCGGATCGACGTAGGGAATCATCCTGATTCCCAGCGACTGGGCGTAGCGGACGACCCCTCGGACGCCCTCGCGCGCCGGGAAGAACTCGGGGAAGTTCACGCAGTATGGCTGCTGGCTCCAGCAGTACCAGTGCACGACGAGGTTCAGCCCCCTGAACTGCCGCGCCAGGCGCTCGACCGTGTTGCTCATGCCGGCGGGCTTGTTCTCGTTGAAGCGGAAGAGGAGGTCGGCGTCCGCAAGCGCCTTCGGGTAGTCCTTCCGCCCCGCGATCGGCCCCTTCGCGGCCCACTCCTGCCGCCGGGCCCAGCGGCGGTAGCGCCTCGCCGTCGCCCACCAGTCGCCCGAAACCGCCGCGATCGTCACGGGGTAGCGCGGGCCCTCCGCCGCCTTCCCGACGATCCCCGCGTCCTCTACGACCGTCTCGAACGCGCAGCTGGCGTCCTTGGTGATGCGCATGTTCTTGTAGCGCTGCGTCGGGTCGTGCGCCGCGACGTATAGCCCGCAGTCGCCCAGATGGAAGGATGCGACCGGCGGCCGCCAGCCGGGGATTGGCGCGACGATGTCCTCGTATATCCTCGTGTATGTCGAGTCGGCGCCGAACCGCCGCCGCCACGTCCCGCCGAGCAGCGAATGCGGGACGAACGCATCGCCCTTCCCGAGCGGCATCACCCTGTTCAGGCACGGGTAGAACGTCTGGTAGAGCGCGTACCTCCGGCTGCGGTTCCGCACGTCGAGCGTCCATTCGCTATCGCCGTCCCCGGGCTTAAGGGCAACGCGCGCCGTGACGTCGAGAACCCCTTTCTCCTCGGCGACGTCGACACCCCTGAACAGGAAATGCGTTGTGCCGCCGCGCGTCTCGACGCTCCGCGACGCCGCCGGCGAGCGGTTGTCTACGAATGCGTGGCGATACGAGCCGTCCGCCTCACGGCACGTGAGCTCCAGCCGCCACAGTCCGTTCGACGGCCCCGCATCGACGAACCGCGCCGTCGCGCCGAGCCTGTTTACGACGCCCGTCAGCGCATAGCCGCCCTCGGCCTCCGCGAACGTGAACCTCAGCGCGTCGTTCTCCAGTACGACCGCCTGCGACGCGGCGGACGCAAGAGCCGCCGCAAGGAAAAGCAGATTCTTCATGGC
>CAVFWS010000045.1:0-2200 GCA_963626295.1 Clostridium sp. CAG:138 | reverse complement strand
ATCCTATCGCGCGTCAAAGAGCAGGCGGTAGCCGCCGTTCACTTCAGTCACCTCGGTGTGCGGATTTACGCCATGGCCGCGAAACGCCGCGCGCACCCGATACGCCACGGTCGAATATCCGCCGCCGCGCACCTTGCGGAGGTGGTACCTGTTCGTGCTCGTGGAGCCGACCGGATCGACGGCGGCGGACGAGCCGATGCTTGTGACGTTGAGGTCCAGGCAGAGTTCCTGGACGTTGCCAAGCATATCGTAGAACCCCCATGGGTTCGCGGCCTTAAGCCCGACCTCGTGCAGCGCGTCCCCCGAATTCGCGGAATACCACGCTATCTGATCGAGCGCGGGATCGGGCCCCGCCGCCGTGCCGCACGTCAGGTCGCCAGCGTAGGTGGCCGTAGTCGTGCCCGCCCTGCACGTGAACTCCCACCTCGCCTCAGTGGGGAGGTCGAACGTCTTCTCGCCCGTCATCTTGCGGAGCTTGGCCAGGACAGAGGCCGCATCGACGTCGTGCGCGTTCCCCGTGGCGTCGGGGACGAACCCGGCCGCGGACCATACGCCCGCGTCCGGCCACCAGCCAAGCTTCCCGTCGTCGCTCACGAAGTAGCCGCGCAGGGCCGTGAAGAGGACCGGCGCCTGCGGCTTGCGGAGGGATTCGTCGCCGGTGTCCGGCGACTGCCCGAGTATCAGCCGGTGCTGGCACGCCGTCACCGGGAACACCGAGACGAAGAAGTCGTTCGTGAACGAGACCGTGTGCGGAGTCTCGTAGCCTTTGTAGTCCAGCCCATCGTACGCCTGCCCGAGCTCGCTGGCCGCCGCGCCCATCGTGAAGCTCCTCCCGGCGGCAGGGACGCGGCGCATGACGAGGTGCGTGGTCTTGTATATCGGGCTGTTCGTCACGCCCGTCCAGATCAGGACTTCGCCGACGGACGAGCCGGGGATCACGTTGGAGTAGTCCGTCTCGTACGCGCCGTAGACGCCGCTGCGAAGGTCGGCGCGCGAGATGTCGGCGACGTCGTAGGGCGACTGGAGGTTGAACACCCGGTAGATGGCCTCGTCGCTGACGGTGAGCTTGACCCGGAAGTCGGAAAGCGAGACCTTCTCGGTGCCGAAGGCGCGGACTGGGTCGATGGTGAACGACCGGACGCCGCCCTCCGTGATCCCGGTCAGGTCGCCAGTGATCGCGTCCCGAAGCCTCTCAGCGTCGAGCTCGGTCTCGCCGTTGTACGCCCGGACGGCGACGTCGACGGGATCGGCGACGCCGGAGAGCCTGTACTCGACCTTGACGTCCGTGGACCACGGCCACTGCTGGCGGACGATGACCTGCTCGATCTGCGCGGCCGGAGCCGCGAGCGTGACTGCGACGGCGGACAGGCCGAGCGCGAATGCGGTTTTCTTCATCTTGTTTTCCTTTCGTGAAATCAGCGGATGAGCATGAACAGGCCGGTGGGGCCGTAGAGCGTGGCGGACGATTCAACGCCGTCTGCCGCGAGCGCCAGCGACTGCCCGCCGCCCGAGCCGATGCCGCCGAGCGCGAACCATCCCTGCGCACCGCCGAGGCCCGTCGCCGTCTCTACGCCGCCGACCGTGAACGAGGTGACGCCGTAGGGGATCGGCAGCACGGCGCGGCCGCCATTCACCCTGCCCCACGACCGCGCCTCCTGCGGCGCGATGCACCGCGTCGCGCCCTCGGGGTCCGGCGAAAGCCCACTGATCAGCCCGAGCTTCGCCGAACGCACCGTGCCGTCGTCGAACGACAGCGTAAGGTCATAGACGTTCTCCGTCTCGGGGCCCGCCGCGTCCGGCAGCGAGAAGGAGAACGAGTCGCCCGCCACCGCGTAAGACTCCTCGTAGCCGAGCCCCTTCACGGCAAGCGTCGCCGCCGTGGCGCCGGCCGGCCATTCGACCGGCACGGTCAGCGAGCGGCCCGGAGCCGTGTGCCAGAAGGAGCTCGTCTCCGGGCAGACGAAGATGAACGCCGAGTCGCTCGCAAGCTCCGCCGACGCCATCGCGGCAGAGGCCATCGCCGCCCCGACAATGGCGGCGACCCGTTTCGCTATCATCGAATCCATCATCCCACACCAGACCTTTCTGTAGACGCTCAAGCGGCAACGGGCGGCATGGTATCAAATACGCGTTTTTTTTTCAACCACAAAAATAGCGACGAAAATGTGCGTGGTCGCGACTGATGATCAGGTCAATGGAA
>CAVFWS010000044.1:0-14839 GCA_963626295.1 Clostridium sp. CAG:138 | reverse complement strand
ATGCACCCCGACGGAACGCAACCATTGTACCACAGCCCAGATCCGAAAGTCAACGACCCTGCTGAAACATCCTATTCAGACAATCTCAATGCGTACCGAGAACCGTGGCGGTGCGGATGCGAGCATCGCAAGCCGCTTCCTTATCGAGGCGAGCCTCGGACGCAAGGCAAACGATGCGGAAGCCGACCCGACATGAAGGAACAATCTGCCGCCGGCGTTGCCGGACGCGCCAGCGACCCACTTTCCGGGCTTTGCGGCAAGGTCGGGAAACAGAGTCTTCCACTTTGCGCACACCTCGTCGAAGAACGGCGACCTGTCCCTGGTAAGGTCCGCCACTATCGAATCGAGCATATCCCCTGTACGCGACGACGGAGTCCTGAACGCCGGCACGTCGCCATCGACAGGCAGGGAGAAATCCACGGAAGCCATTCCCCGCTCCCGCTTCGCCGCCGCCTTGGCTCTTCGCTTGAAATACGGGTCGTACATCAGGTGTGGGATAGACGGACGGGAGGAGGACTTCCAAACGACCCCTCCCGCCAGACACATGGAGACGCCGCGCAACGCCCGGCGCCCCTACGCCATCGTCAGGCCTTCGTGGAGAAATACCCCACGAACGGCTTGCCGCCCGCAAGCACCTCGCGCTTGACGGGGTCAAACGTGCCGACAAGACCCGTGCGCATGGCGGCGTTCGCCATGATCAGCGACACGGTGTGCCAATACCCGGCCTCGACCGGCGCATTCGGATCCTTGCGGTCCCTCACGCACTCCATCCAGTTGCGCATGTGCGCTCTGGTGAGCGGATCGCCGCCGGTGTTCGCAGCCGTCTCCGCCTTCTGGTAGTTGCTCGTGAGCTTCTCCTCGTGCGGCTTGGCGCGTTCCACGCCTTCATTCGAGACGACGCCCTTTATGAGGTCGATCGTCCCGTTGGGGCCGTAGTACTTCTCCACGTTGCCGCGGGCGGCGTTCGTCTGGCGGCTCTGGAACACGGCCTGGAATCCCTTGCCGGGATTGTTGTCCACGCCATACTCAAGGATCGTCGTGAAAGTGTCGTAGCTCTGGCGTCCGTCGTTCCAGGCATACGTTCCGCCGGAGGCGACCGCCTTGCGCGGATAGTTGAGCCCGGTGAACCAGGCGACCGTATCGATCTGGTGGCACATCCACTGCCCGGGGATGCCGGAAGAGAACGGCCAGAAGAGGCGGAACTCGAGGTACTTGCGCGGATCGAACGCATACTTTGCGGGATCGCGGTCGAGAAGCCACAGGTTCCAGTCGACATCCTCGCGCTTCAGGGAGTCCACGAGCTTTTCGCTGCGTCGCCAGCGGCGCGGCTGGTTCACGTTCCAGCACAGGTCGATGAACGAGATGTTGCCGAACTTCCCGCTCTGTATGTACTCCTTTGCCGCATGGTAGGCCGTGCCGGAACGCCTCTGCGAACCGATCTGCACCACTGCGCCAGGTGCGAATCCCGCCTTGCGCTTGGCATCGACGGCATCCTTGAGCATGTTGGCCGAATACATGTCTTCCGCCATGGGCTTCTCGCAGTAGGCGTCCTTTCCTGCGTTCACCGCGTGGGTGGCGTGCTGGGCATGCTGGAAGTCTGCCGTGGAGATGATCACCGCATCGATGTCCTTGGCCTTCTCGTAAAGCTCGATGTCGCTTCCGTAGGTGTCGATGGGATGGCCGAGCTGCTTTTCGAGCTCGGGCTTCGCGTTCTCGAACAGGCGCTTCTTCCAGAGGTCGGCGACAGCGACGAGGTCGAAATTGAGCTCCTTCTGCGCGGCCATGAACGTAGGCAGCAAGGAGCCCCTGAACCTGTCCGAATACCCGACGCACGCCACACGGACGCGGTCATTGGCGCCCAACACGTTGAGCGACGGGCCAGCCAATGCCGCGGCTCCCGCAATCTTCACGAAATCCCTGCGCTTTATCTGGACTTTTTCCTTAGGCATACGTATCTCCTTGTAGTATTTGTCTGTTGGGCTGGTAGTGTACCATTAGTTGCTGAAATGTCAATCGGCGCAAATGGCGGTCATTTCCTCTTAGGGAACACCGACGAGGACGCCACAGCAGAGGATACAGCCTTGCCGAACGCCTCGGAAAACGCCGCCGAATAGTCGCCGGACGCCGCATCCGCGGTCCCTTCGCCATACAGGATCTCCACCAGCGAGCGGCCTTCCACGACCGAAAGCGTAAGGCTTACGCGGGCGATCCGCTTGCCCTGCTCGCGGCAGTCGAGGGAAATGTCGTTCACCACCGCCTCAATCGTCGTGCCCACGCGTGCCGAACTCGCGGACGGAAGCACGAGGCCAAAGCACCCGGAGCACCCAAGCAGCGTCGCCAGCGGCGCTCGCAGCAGCGCGGCCGGCGAACTCGCGAATGCGTTGTATGCGTCGAACGCCACGGAGCCGTCCGCCCGTCTCACGGCCAAGGCAGACTTGTCGTACGGGGCCGCAACCGTAACAGACCCGAGCTTCACGGCCTTGCTCACGTCTATCTCGGCGACCTGCTTCCGGGATGCGGAAACGACCCAGCTCTTTGGCTGGGGCGGGGCGGAGGTGAGGCATCCCGACGCAAGCACGGCAACGGCAATTGCGAACGATACCATCCTGGGGGCCTCGGTCATGTTCATCATTGGAGTATCTCCGCTGTCGGTCAATTGCCGGTGGCCAGCCTCGCCGCGCAGCGTTCCGGCAGGCCTGCGGCAACGTCACGGGCCTGCGCGGCGGCCACATCGTACGCCACCCGGCGGAAGCGCAACGTGCGGGTGCCGGTGTCGAACAGGACGTAGCTCGCGCGTGGATCCCCGTCCCTCGGCTGGCCCACCGACCCTACGTTCACGAAATACTGCTTGCCGGACTGGATGCGGAACTCCCCGTTCTCAAACGTATCCGGCGTGTGGTGCACGGCCCCGGATGCGGTCTTCTCATAGACAACCGGAACATGGGTGTGCCCATGGAAGCAAAGCGGGGTCTTCTGGTAGACGAAATGGCTCGTGGCCTGTATGTCGTCGAAGATGTATCCCCAGTGGTCCGGCATGTCCAGCGTCGCATGCACGAGCGTCATCCCCATCACCGGCTTCGACATCGGCAGGGAACGCAGCCACTCCATGTCCGCATCCGTGATGTGTTCGCGCGTCCACAGCACGGCCTGGGCGGCCGCCGGATGGAAATCGGAGAGGTTCTGCTCGAACGCCACGTAGTGGTCGTGGTTCCCGCAGACGACGGGAGCCTTCAGCACGTCCCTCACCACATGGATGCACTCGGAGGGACACGCATTGTACCCTACGACATCCCCGGTGCAGATCCAGTCGGTGACCCCCTGCTCGGAGGCATCCCGCATTACGGCATCGAGCGCGTCGATGTTTGCGTGAACGTCTCCGAGGATGCCGTATATCCGTGCCATCAGAGCTTAAGGATTGCCGCCGCGATCTGCAGATCCTCGGGCGTGGTTATCTTGATGTTGAGCTTGTTGCTCTCGCATATCTTCACCGACTCGCCCATGGTCTCTACGGCCTGGGCATCGTCGAGCACTTCCTTCTGCTCGGCCTCTACGGCCGCATACGCCTTGCGGAGCATGGAATACGGGAACGCCTGCGGGGTCTGCACGGCCCAGTACTTGGCCCTGTCGACCGTCTGCGAGACCGTGCTGCCCTTCTCGACCATCTTGACCGTATCGCGCATCCTGCACCCGGTGACGGATGCGGTCCCGCGCTTCGCGGACTTGATTACGTCGGATATCACCTCCTGCGAGACGCAGGGGCGGGCGCCGTCATGCACCGCGACAATCCTGGTATCGGAATCGACCTCCTTGAGGCCGGCCTGCACCGAATCCTGCCGCCGCGCACCGCCCGCCACTATCTTGGTTAGCTTCGATATGCCGAACATCCTCGCGACGGCCTTTGCCGCCGTGACCTGATCCTTGCGAACGACGAGAATTATGGAATCGATATCGGCGTTCTTCTCAAAGGCCAAAAGACTCCACGCGACCACCGGCTTCGAGCCAAGGCTGAGGAATGCCTTGTCGGCCCCTCCGCCCATGCGCTCTGACTTACCGGCTGCAACAATTATAGCGGTAACCATTACTTCTCAATCCCTTCAATATTCTTGTGCGGAATTATATCACAAAAACGTGCCGGGCAAAAGCACTGGTTTTGTCGTTCGCATCGGCCTATGGCCTATGTCGCTCACTTCCCCATAGATGAGACGATCAGCCGCTTCATCGCGGCGGCGGACTTCCCGTCAAGCAAGCCGGTCTCGATGTGGTAGCGGACGGACTTGCCCGTCTTGAGGATGCGCTGCTGCCTGTGCCCCTGGCAATAGAGGCGTCCCTTGTGCTCGGACGTGGCCGGCAGGCACATCCCAAGCGCATCCTCGTCCTCCGTGCGGGCGATCCAGCGGGTGCCGTACGGCAGCTGCTTCGGATCGTGCTTCACGTAGATCGCCGTGCCGGACGGCTCCATCTGCATGGTGTACGCCCAACCGTCCCTTGCGGCATGGTGCATGAAGCAGTTGACTATCTCAGGACGGTACGACTCGCCCTTCGCGCCGATCACGTCGCCGCAGGACGGATTCTTGGCGAACTCGTCGAGCCACGCATTGGTCGCCTTCGCCCAGTCGCTGCGGTATCCCTCCGGAACCTCCCTGTTTATTATCGCCTTCCTGGGATCGGCCGTATAGTACAGCCTCGACCCGTCCACCGGACGATGGTTGATGTGGCACAGGTAGTAGTACTCAAGCGGCAAGTCCTTGAGGTTCGTGAACTCGACGTCAATCTCCAGCGACGTGGCCCCTTCCCGCAGCCTGACGGCCGGGCTGAACTCGTAGTTCGCCGCAAAGCACCGGCGATGCGCGTACAGGCCGCCGACCGCGATCCAGGCGCCCCTGTCGTCGCGCCCCGTCTCGACCCACGCCTTCTCGTATCTCGCGAGGGGAAGCTCGCCGTGACCCGGATGCGTATCGGCGGCGCTCGGGTTGCCCATCGCCGTAAGCCCGCAGTGCATTATGAATACGCCATACGTATCCCCGTAGAACGAACATTTCTGCGGCTCATCGTATATCGACTTCATCGCAAGTTCCCTGCCGAGGAATTCGCAACGCCAGACGACCTGCCCGTCGAATGGCAGTACCGTGGCCGAGCCCTTCGCGTTCGATATCCGAACGGCCCTTATGCCGGTTGAGTACGTAAACAGGGAAGCCTTGAGCTCGCCCGCCTCCACAAGCGGCGTTTCCTTGTCCGTAAAGAAATTATCACGCAAATACGTCTTCACGATAATGCTCCTTTCGACCCCATGCGTCAGATCCTGGCCTTGAGGAACGCAAGGTTCTTCTCTGCCGGAATGAACGAATCGGGCTTGCGCTCGCATTCGACCACATACCACCTGAAGCTGGGTTCGTCCTCAAGGCAGGACACGAGTTCGCCCCACGGGACCACCTTGCCGCCATCGTCCGGTGGAACGCCGAAGAAGCCCCATTCGCTCGGGGTATTCTCCTTCATGTGCATGGAGAAGTTGCGCCCGCGATAGCGGTTCACGCGCTCGACGCAATCCTCGCCCGGGTTGATCACCTGCCCCGAATCGAGCTGCTGCTGGAGAAGACTGCTTGAGTTCTGGAACACGAGATCCCATGCGCACACGCCATCGAACTTCATCGTGAACTCGTGGAAATGGTTGTGGAACGAAATCGGCAGTTTCCACGCCCGAGCCTGCTCTGCGGCCTCCCCCATCTCGAAGCCGAACCTCTTCCATCCGTCCGCCGTCTCGAATTTAGCCCATGCGTTGGTGAACGACTCGATGCCGGCCTCGGCGCAGAAATCAAGGTTCTGCCTCAGCTTGTCGCCCTTGAAGTTCGCGATCCCGCTCGTGTGCGCACCCATGCCGCGCAGCCCCGAATCCGCAAGGAGCTTGCGTATCTCCCTTGCGCTCTTGCCGCCGAACCCGGCGAACTCCACGCCGTCGAAGCCGATCTCGCGCAGCTTCGCGAACACCTCCTCCGGCGGCATCGTCTTCCACATGATCTTGTTGATGCTCCACAGCTGTAGCGCGATCGGACGCCCCTTCTTCTGTCCGCCGAACGGACACTTGCACCCGGCGGTGAACAGCGCGGCGGAAGCGCCAAGCGACTTGAGGAAGCCAGCCCTCGAAACATTTGCCTTCATCTTGCTTTAATCTCCTGTATTTCGCTCCGCCGGCCAATCCGCATCGGTTTGTGTTGCGCATTGGCAAAGGGAAGCAAATAGCGGTCTTTGGCGCATGATTATACTAAAGACAGCCGCACACATCAACTGTTCAGTGATTTACCTAACTGGCGTGAGGCGCATGAACGACACGCCTATCGGCGGAAGCGACACTTCAAGGATCTTCCCGGAATCGTCCATGCGCCCCGCTGCGCCGACTTCGCACGAGACGGCCTTCCACTTCCCTTCGGAGATGGCCAGTGACGCATCCTGCCGTTCATTCAGCGGATTGACGGCCAGCACATATGCGTCTCCGTCAAGCGCCCACACCCTTACTGGCATCATTTTCGGGGCTCCGCCGATTCCGGGCGCCTTCTCGACCGAGAGCAGCACCGGCATCATCCTCTTGACCTCCCTCGCCGCATCGCAGACAATGCCCCAATGCCTGTCGAAGTCTTCGGGGGTTGGCAAGTCGCGGAAATACGCATGGAAGCAATAGGAGACGAGGCCATTGGCCCCAAGGGCGATGTGCTGCCAATTCATGCTCTTCAGCTCCTGCTCGGTCGGGAACCGCTCGACGCCCGCATCATGCTTGCGGTACCATCCCCAGTTGAACGCCTGCGGCACATTCCACATCGGACGGTCATTGAACACCGCCCTGCGGGTTTCCATCATGAATTCCGCTATGTGCGAAAGCGGCTTTTTCGCCACCGGGTAGGGATCCACCCCCAGCACGTCATACGTAGGGGTGAATTCCCGCAAGTCATACGTGCGGTCCAGCACCGCCCATGTCGGATGGTTCGGGTCGAGCCTGCGGAAGATCGAATACAGGTGCGTACGCTCCGGAATCTCCATCGTAGGGGCCTCGTCGTTCACGTACCACCCCAGAAGCGCGGGATGGTCCTTGACCTTGTCTATCTCCTGCTCGAAGAATGCGTCCACCTCGTCCTGCGTGGTGATCCTGCGGTTTCTCGCCCAGGCGGAATGCAGGATCTCGTTCTTCAGGTTCACGAACGCCATCAGCCCCTTCTCGTGGCACAGGTCCAGATCCTTGGGCGTGGCGCGGGCATATGGCATCAGGCAGTTGAATGGCCCTTCGCAGTACTTGGCGAGCTTGGCCGGCTCCACCTTGCCCCAATACATCCCGAGCGGGAAGAACGGCTTTCCGTTCACGATGCAGCGGTTGTGCCCGTCGATCCACACCGTCCGTTCGGGGAGCCGCTGCACTCGGGTGAACTCGCACACCGCAGAGCCGAGCTTGCGGCCCGCATTGCCGGTAAGGACGCACACGACCGGATGCGTGCCCATCGCGACGTCATCGACGCGAAGCGCGAGGGTGGCGCCGTCGGCGGCAAATTCCGTAGGCTTCACGCGGACTTCCGCCCCATCCGCGCCGATGTACGAGAACTCTGCGGACAGCGTCTCGTTCGTGGATTGCATCCCCGGATAGAATGCGGCGTGGAACCGCACATTGCCCGATGCCGCAACATCCCGATATGCGCTGGAGAATACGAATGCTACAGGCGGCCTCGAAAGCGGACGCACGGAAACGTTGTCGAACGCGACGACTCCCGTCGCGCCCTTCGCGACATACAGCTGGAGACGAACCGTCTTCGCCTGAAGCGGTATGTCGCGGGTCGAACCCTCGATCTGCACCCAATCGGAGTTGCCCTCCTTGAACGGCTTGCTGTATCCGCCGCCCATCCACTTGCCGTTGGCGTCATACCACTCCATGCAGATCGCGGCAAATCCACCCTGGGCTGCGCTGAAATTCTCGGTGCGCACCGAACAGGCGAAATGGTACGGCTGTCCACTGACCACATCCACTTCCTGAAGGCACGCCGCCATACGCTTCGCGGGCTCAGGGGACTCCCACACCAATCCACCGGAACCGTTGGCCCCTGCGCCCTTCTCTGCGCGGAAGCATCCGCCGGAGGACTTCCACCCTACGGCCTGTCCGTCCTTGATGCCTTCGAACGCCGGATTCTCCAATGCCGCCACGCCCAGCACGGAGCAAAGGGCGAAAGCGGAAACGCAACGGGACTTCACCATGCGAATCACGTCAGCATTCATCATCGTTTCCTTTCTGTTCCTCGAAAACTCGCTGGATTATACCAAACTTCGTTCCTGCATCATATGGGGGACCTGTCGTTCAGGAGCGAGCTGCCATGGACGTGCGCGATGGCGAGCCCAAGCGCATCCGCGGCGTCGTTCTGCGGAAGTTCTGGAAGCGCCAGGAGGGTCTTGACCATGCGCTGTATCTGGATCTTGTCGGCAAGGCCGTTTCCGCAGACCGCCATCTTCATCCGCCTCGGCTCGTACTCGTAGACGGGCACCCCCGCATCCACGGCGGACGTTATCACGGCCCCCCTCGCCTCGCCGAGCACAAGCATCGTCCGCGCGTTCTTAGCGTAGATCACGGACTCTATCGCCATCACGTCCGGGCGATGCTCGCCGATGAGCCTTGCGATCTCCGCGTGTATGTGCCGCAGGCACGCGGAGAGCGGAAGCTGCGGAGCGTTCCTTATCGTCCCCATGCAAAGCGCCCGCATGCTCGACCCCTCCGAGGCCAGCACCCCGTAGCCGGTGCTCCTCAGCGAGGTGTCTATCCCGAGCACGACCATGTCAACGCCCTTCTTCCGGCGTCCGCCCCGACTTGCGCTTCAGCACTATCAGGCGCGACTTTCCGTATTCGCGGTCACGGCACAGGTCCCATTCCGGCGCATCCGGCAACCTGCAGCGCATCGTGGTCTCGGCAATGAAAAGCCCGCCCGGACGAACCACGCCCCTTGCGGCGGCATGGCCGAGCATTTCCGCGAACCCCTGCGTCTCGCCAAGCGCATACGGCGGATCGGCAAACGCAACGTCAAACGGGGCCGCGGAATACTCCGCCACATAGCGAAACGCATCCCCCCGCACAATGGACGGCACTACGCCGAGCGCCCTCGCGTTGGCCTCGATGTACGATATGTGCCGTGGATTCTGCTCGACGAACGTGACGAACCCGGCCCCGCGAGACAGCGCCTCGAACCCGACCGTGCCGGACCCCGCGAACAGGTCGAGGAACCGGGCGTCGGCGATGTCGTGCATGAGGATGTTGAACAGGGCCTCGCGGACGCGATCCTGCGTGGGGCGGACGTCAAGCCCGTCCGGCGCCTTCATGGTGCGCCCGCGAAATCTGCCGCCGACAATCCTCACAGCGCCGCCAGCTTCTTGGCTATCATCCCGCCGACCAGCTTCGGATCGGCCTTGCCCCCGGAAAGCTTCATGACTTGCCCCACGAAGAATCCGGCCGCCGCCTTCTTTCCTGCCTTGAAGTCGGCGACCACGTTCGGGTTCGCCGCTATCGCCTGATCGACGAAAGCCTCCAGCGCACCGGTGTCGTTCACCGCGCCGAGTCCCCGCTCCTTGACTATGGCCTCCGGATCTCCGCCCTTTTCGAATATCTCAGGAAGGAGTTCCTTCAGTGTCGGGCCGTTTATGGTTCCGGATGCGCCAAGCCGTATGAGGGCATTTAGCGCGACAGGCGTCATGGCGCATTCGCCGATGGTTTTCCCCGTCGCGTTCAGCAGGGCCATCACGTCCGACATGAAGAGGTTGCAGAGAAGCTTCGCGGTCTTCTTGTCCAGCCCGGCCGCCGCCCTCTCGAAGTAATCCGCGTTTTCCTTCTGCCGGGAAAGCACTCCGGCATCGTATTCCGCGATCCCGTACTGCCCGACCATGCGCAGGCGCCTCTCCTCCGGCTTCTCCGGCAGAAGCGACTTCCACTCGGCGACCTGTTCGTCGGTAAGCGCCACGGGGACGAGATCCGGTTCCGGGAAATACCGGTAGTCATGCGCATTCTCCTTCGTGCGCATGGACGCGGTCTCGAACGACTCGCCATCCCAGCGGCGCGTCTCCTGGATGATCGGGATCGAATGCGCCATGCATTCGCGCTGGCGGCGGGCCTCGTACTCAAGGGCCGCATGGATGCCCTTGAACGTGTTCATGTTCTTGATCTCGACCTTCGTGCCGAGCTTGTCCGCGCCTACGGGACGTATGGATATGTTTACGTCCGAACGCATGTTCCCCTCTTCGAGGTTGCAGTCGGAAACGCCGGCGTAGACAAGCATCTCCTTGAGGGCGGTAAGGTATGCGATGGCCTCGTCGGCGCTTGAAAGGTCCGGCTCCGACACTATCTCCATCAGCGGCGTCCCGCCACGGTTGAAGTCCACGCCCGAGTGGGCGGCGTAGTGGTTGATCTTCGCCGCATCCTCCTCGAGGTGTATGTGGTTTATGCGTATCAGCTTCTTCGATCCGTCCGCGAGCGCAATCCACACGCCGCCGCCGATGCACAGCGGATTCCCGTTCTCGGATATCTGGTAATCCTTCGCCATGTCCGGATAGAAGTAGTTCTTCCTGTCGAACGTGGCATGCCTGTTTATCTCGCACCCGAGCATTAGTCCGCTCATCACCGTAAGCTTCACCGCCTCGCGGTTCATCACCGGCAGCGCCCCCGGGTATCCGAGGCACACGGGGCACACGTTGGTGTTCGGATCGCACCCGGTCTTGAGGAGGCAGCCGCAGAACATCTTCGTGCGGGTCTTGAGCTGAACGTGCGTTTCCAGGCCTATAGTGTTTTCGAATTCCATCGCCATGCATTCCGTAGATTGACAACTCACTTTATCTTGGTGAACGGGAGCGGGATGCGGAGCTCAGTCTCCGTCGTGACGTTCGTCCTTGCAGGGTCCGCGACCTGCTCCTCAAGCGACCTGAGGTCGAGCGAAGTGACGCCGGAGACGCCGCTCCTGCGGTCGCCCGGCTCCTTCCGTATCCCTTCCGTGTATTCGCGCCCAAGGACGGCATTCTTCGGCAGTCCGACATCTTTCCTGATCGCTTTCGGCGTGGCGAACCCGACCGTCACGAACACGAGTATCTCCTTCTGGACCTTCTGCCTGGATTTGCCGCCGAACAGCTTGTCGCCGATCCACGGGATGTCGCGCAAGACCGGGATGCCGCTGTCCATCTGCTCCTCCGTCGTCCTTGAGAGGCCGCCGATCACGGCGGTGGTGCCGTCTTCCAGCACGAAGTCCGTGACGAGCCGCTGGACGCTGATCACGGGATACTTCGCGGAATACGAGCCTATGTTGCTGTCGGACGACTTGCTGTTCGTGTCGCTTGCGCCCGCAGTCACCCAGTCCGTCTGGCTGGAGATGGTCGGCACGATCGACACGTTGATGAGTCCGTTGGTGCTCACTCGCGGGACGACCTCAAGCTCGATACCCCAACTGAAGAAGGCCTCCTTCGCGAACATGAACTTGTCCTCGCCGGGGATGGCGGCCATCTTCATGTCAAGGTCGATGGAGTCCGAATTGCTGTTCGACGTGCGCTTTGCCGCCACCGTGATGTTGGGGTACTTCGTGGTCATGTCAACGACCGCCTTGCGCCCGCTCGCGACTATGATGCGCGGATTGGAGAAGATGCGCGTGTCGTTCTCCCTCTGGAGAGCGCTCAGCACGAGGTACATCTGCGAGAAGTCGAGGGTGCCGTTGAAGTGCGATATCCTTCCGTCGCTGTCGCCATTGAACGCAGTCGACCCGGTCTTGGTTCCGCCAGATATCTTGTAGCTCGTGGTGCCTGAACTGTCCGCGACGGTGCGGGAGAACTCCTCCACGCCCTTTCCCACGTTGTACGCATTGATCCCGGCGCCAAGCGTCGCGGATCCCTTCATGTTCTCAAGCATCGACCAGTCTATCCCGAGCTTGTGCAGGGCCGTGGAGGAGAGCTCCACGAAACGGGCCTCTATGTACACCTGCCTGGGCTCGATGTCCACCTCCCTTATCACCGCCTCGCAGGCGTCAAGCACTATGCCCGGCGCCGTGACCATCACCTTGTTGGCCTCGGGGAACGCCTGCGCGATCTTCGCTATCTTGTAGCCTATGCCGAAATCCCCCGCCCACGTGGCGTTGAACCGGTCCGCGATCTCGGTCGCGTCCGCATGCGCCAGAGAATACGTCCTGGTCGAGATTCGGCGCTTGCGCGCGTCTTCCTCGATCCTCGCGTTCTCGATGGCGACAGCCTCGGCCGACGGCACCGAATTCGTCACGACCCGCAGGATCGTGTTGGTGTGCGTGATGGTCACGAGATTCGTGACCACCGGCACGTCTACCGCCGTCACGTAGTTCGTGACGACCATCGCGACTCCGCCATGGGATCGCGACGCTATGGCGACTGCAAGCGCAAGAACTGGAAGGATTGTCTTCTTCATTGCGGTCAGTCCCTCCTGATGTCCTCGAACGCCTTCGCGACGCCGAGAAGCCGATCCTCCCGGTATGCGTCGCAGATGAACTGCACGCCCACCGGCAGCCTTGCGCCATCCACATTGGCGAACCCCGCAGGAACGCTGACCGAACAGTTTCCGGCGAGCGATCCCGGAATCGTGAACAGGTCGTTGAGATACATCGTGAGGGGATCCTGCACTTCGCCTATCCTGAACGCCGGCGTCGGCGCGACCGGCGCCAGAAGCGCATCCACCCTGCCGAACGCATTCTCGAAATCGCGGCGTATCAGCGTACGGACCTTCGACGCCCTGCCGTAGTACGCATCGTAATATCCGCTGGAGAGCACATACGTGCCCATGATTATGCGGCGCTTGACCTCCGGGCCGAACCCCTCGGCACGGCTTCTGGCATAGAGGCTGAACACGTCATCGCTCCTCGCCGAGCGATGACCGTACCTGACTCCGTCAAAGCGGGCCAGATTCGCGGAAGCCTCGGCAGGGGCGACTATGTAGTAGACGGCCATCGCATATTCCGTGTGCGGAAGCGAGACCTCCACAAGCTCCGCCCCGGCGGCCTCGCAGGCCCGTATCGCCTCGTCCGTGATTCTCCTGACCTCGGGATCGAGTCCGGCGACACCGTGGTACTCCTTCGGCAGGCCGATCCTGAGTCCCTTCATGGAGGCGCCTTCGACCGCCCTGGAATAGTCCGGCACCGGCTCCTTCGGCGTGGTGCCGTCCATCTCGTCGTGTCCGGCGAGAGCCTGAAGGAGCAGGGCAGCATCCTCCACGGACTTCGTCATCGGGCCAACCTGGTCAAGCGAACTCGCGAATGCGGTAACGCCGTAGCGGCTAACGCGGCCGTAGCTGGGCTTCAGGCCGACGATGTTGCAGAAGCTCGCCGGCTGGCGGATGGAGCCGCCCGTATCCGTGCCGAGCGCGGCAATCGCCATGTCTCCGCCGACTGCTGCGGCGCTTCCGCCGGAGCTTCCGCCCGGAACGCGCGTGACGTCGTACGGGTTCCGCGTAAGGCGCATCCCGGAGTTTTCCGTCGAGGAGCCCATCGCGAATTCATCCATGTTGACCCGCCCTGCGCACACGGCTCCAGCCTTCCTGAGCCTCGCGACAACCGTCGCGTCATACGGGCTTACATAGCCTTCAAGCATCTTCGAGGCGCACGTGCATGGCTGGCCCTTCACGTTGATGAGGTCCTTTATCGCCACGGGGATTCCAAGGAGTGGGGAATGCGCCGCATCCGCCGTTCCGCCGGATCTCGCCTCGTCCGCAGCCCTTGCGGACTGCAATGCGCCGTCCTCGTCGAAAGTGAGGTATGCGCCTATCTCTCCGTTCCGCTCATGCACCCTGTCTATGACGGCCTGGACAAGCTCGACGGACGAGAATTCCCCGTCCGCCAGCCCCTTGGCGGCCTCCCTGATGCCCAACTTGTGCAATTCGTTCACAGCCATCCCCTGATGAGATTTGGAAAATGCAACCGCAGAAAGCAGAGCCGTGCGTCAGCTTTCCGCGCCCTCCACTATCTTCGGAAGGTAGAATTCGTCGTCGGTGCGGCGCGGCGCGTTGGCGAGGGCAAGTTCCCGATCCATGGATGCCCGCACTTCGTCCTCCCGAAACGCATTCACGATCTCCCGCCCATGCATCGTCGGCGGCACCCCATCGACGTTTACCGACGAGATCTTCTCCACATACTTGACGATCCCCTCAAGCTGCCCCTGAAAGACAGCCTTCTCTTCCGCCGAAAGCTCAAGCCTGGCCAGCTCGGCCACGTACCCGACGTCAATCTTGCCGCTATCCATTGTCGATGCCCCAATCCTATCTCTTGCCGAAAGGCTCCATCCGGAGCGTCCACGCCGTCTTCTCGATCGGGAAGACGTATTTCTTCATCGGCTCCGGCCCGCAGCTGTTGCCGCCGAGGCCGACCTGCCGCACGTCGAGGTTCAGCATCACCTCCTGGCGCGGCACGGGCACGGCGCGGAAGCGCTGCTGGCCGTTGCGCTGACGCGCGAAGTCGAGGTCTTCCCACCCGTAATGCGACGCCGTGACGAACAGCGGCTCCGAGGCCGCGAACTTCACGCCCACGCCGTCCTTCGCCGTCAGCGAAACCCAGCGGACGTCCGAGCGGCAGCCGTTGTCCTGCGGCCGCAGGTAGTTCTCGGCGAGGCCGTCGACGGGCGACTTCCAGAGGCCGAGGAACGAGGCGGTCTTGCGGTCGACGTAGTTCTCGCGCGGGCCGCGTCCGTAGTATTCGACCGTCTCCAGGGCGGGGTCGAGCTGCATGGAGAGTCCGAGGCGCGGAATCGCCGGCGGCATCGTGCCATGCGGCGTGACGACGTTCTCGACCGTGACCGCGCCGTCCGCCGCGAACGACCAGACGGCCTCGTGCGTGAAGCCGGC
>CAVFWS010000043.1:10174-15431 GCA_963626295.1 Clostridium sp. CAG:138 | reverse complement strand
CGCTCGTCCTCTCGTGGTACGAGCAGAAGGCGGTCTGCATCCTCCTGACGCTCCTGCACCTCGGCATCAAGGACATCCGCCTCGGGCCGACGCTCCCGGCGTTCGTCTCGCCGAACGTCCTCAAGGTCCTCGTCGACACGTTCGGCCTCAAGCCGACGACGACGGCCGAGGCCGACCTCAAGGCCATCCTCGGCTGAGGACGCCTGCGATGGAGGAGCGGCTGCAGAACATATTGGCCCACAGGGGCGTCGCGTCCCGCCGCCATTCGGCCTCGATCATAGAGGAGGGGCGGGTGACCGTGGACGGGGCGGTGTGCACCGAGCCTGGTGCGCGGTTCGATCCGGAAAGGGTGATCGTGCGCGTCGACGGGCGGGTCATCGCCGTCATGAAGGAGCGCACCCGCACGATAATGATGTACAAGCCGGCCGGCGTCCTGTCGAGCGTCTCCGATCCATTCGGCGGCGAGACCGTGATAGACCTCATAAGGGGGCGCATCCGCGAGCGTCTGGTCCCCGTAGGGCGGCTTGACAAGGATTCGGAAGGGCTGATCCTGCTTTCCAACGATGGGGACCTTGCGCTCCGCCTCACCCATCCGAGGTATGGGCACGAGAAGGTATATGTGGTCCGCGTCGGCGGAAGGTGGCAGGATGAAAAGCTTGATGTCCTTCGCGGACCCGTCACGATGCCGGACGGATACGTTACGCGTCCCGTGCCGGTGGAACTGATCCGCTCGCAGGAAAACAACGTGCATACGCTTTTGTTCCGTCTGGGCGAGGGCCGCAAGCGCCAGATCCGCTATATGTGCAGTGCGGCGCACCTTGTGGTGCTGTCGCTGAAGCGCGTGGAGATATCCGGGCTTCGCCTTGACGGGCGGCTGCGGCCGGGCGAGTGGCGAGACCTCACGCAGGCAGAGGTGGAAAGGCTGAAGGCTTGACAAGGTATCCGCTAAGGTTCGCCCCGCAGGAGGCCAGAGCGATATGGGGCCGGGAATTCTGGCTCGTGTCGGCATTCCGGGCGCATCCGAGCGTCGTGTCCGAAGGGCCGTACGCCGGACGCACCCTGCCAGACCTTGCCGACGAGTTCGGCGCGGAGCTGACGGGGACGAAATGCGCCGGTCCGTTCCCGCTGCTCACGAAGACAATAGAGACGAAGGACAGGCTATCCCTGCAGGTGCACCCGAACGCGGATTCCGCCATGCGACTCGGCGGCGACCCGAAGACGGAGATGTGGTACGTGCTTGGCGCGGAGCCGGGTGCGCATGTGTTCGTTGGATTGAACCATGGGGTGGAAAAGGACGGCTTCGCCCGCGCGCTGCACGATGGCGCCGTGGAGCAGCTCGTCAGGAAGATAAATGTCGCCAAAGGCGATGTGCTGCTGATACCCGGCGGGCAGATCCACGCCGCAGGGGGGGGATGCCGCCTCTACGAGATACAGCAGACGAGCGACACCACCTGGCGCCTCCACGACTGGAACCGCATCGACCCTTCGACGGGAAGCCGCCGCAGGACAAATGTGCGCGAAGGTCTCGCCTCCGTGGATTGGTCGTTGCCGCCCGCAGAACCTCTGCATTGCGGGAACATGGACGGTCCCGCATCGGTGGAATGCCCTTTCTTCAGCTTCCAGGCGCGCGACGTGTCCGGACGATTCAGCCTGCCCGGCAAGGCGGAGAGCTTCCGCATATTGTTCGTCGTGGAAGGGGAGTGCGCCGTGTTGACCGAAGGCTATCCGCAGACCATGATGGCTGCGGACGATAGCGTCCTCATTCCGGCGGGACTGTCGTGCGAGATCGTTGCGGATGGCGGTTGCCGTCTGCTGATTTCCGAACCGCGACCTTCCGAAACCTGGTAAATGTGCGATGGATTTCAACTACTTCTGCATATTCGGATTCTTCAGTTTCGCGTTCGGCGCGTGCATCGCCAGTTTCCTCAACGTGTGCATATGGCGGCTTCCGCGGAACGAAAGCGTCGTGAGGCCCGCCTCGCATTGCCCGAACTGCAACGCCCCGATACGCTGGTACCAGAACATCCCGATACTGTCGTACATAGCCCTTGGCGGCAGGTGCGCGAATTGTCGCAAGCCGATATCCATGCGCTATGCCGTGGTGGAGATGCTTGGCGGCATCCTGTTCCTCATGGCGTTCATCCAGTGGGCGATGCCGGCGATGCTCGGGGACTGTCCGGCGATGGGGCTTAGGCCCATCTTTTCCCTGTATGCCGTCGCTGCGTATTGGCTCGTGATATCAGGCCTGATCCTCGGCTCGTTCATCGATCTCGACCATTTCTACCTGCCGGACCGGGTTACCATTGGCGGGATGATCCTGGGCGTACCCGCATCCGTGCTGATTCCCGAGCTGCAGCTGGAGCGCACGTGGTTGCCATCCCTTTGTTGGAGCGTGGCGGGACTGGGCTTCGGGTTCTTCTTCCTGTGGGGGATGGGATGGCTGTTCTCGAAGGTATTCGGGAAGGATGCCCTTGGGTTTGGTGACGTGAAGCTGATGGGGGCGATAGGCGCGTTTTTCGGTCCTACGGCCGTCCTGTTCGTCCTGATAGCGTCTTCGGTCGTGGGGTCCGTAGTGGGCATTGCGCTGATCGCACGTGGCAAGGCGAAGCTCGGCGGATTCACGGCCGTGCCGTACGGGCCGTTCATTGCCGTGGCGACACTGGCATGGATGTTCTGGGGCCCGCAGCTCGTTGCCGGCTACTTAAGGCTCTTTAGGTTTTAGGTTTCAGGTTTCAGGGGAAGGTCGCAGTTCAATGCGACCGAGAACGCGGACGCAATGAATTGCGTCCCTCCCGCAAATGGAACAATGCCCAAATGGTCCAATGCAATCGGAAATCGCAAATCGAAAATCGCAAATCAAATCTGCGACCCTATGTTGCCTGAAGCCCGGCGATTTCGGGAACGAGGGTGATTCCGAATCTGTCGCGGACCCTTGCGGCCATCAGCCTGGCAAGGGCGAGTATGTCCGACGACGTGCATCCGTCGCCCGCGACGATTACGTTCGCGTGTCCGCCCCATACGTATGCGCCGCCGACCTTGAGGGACTTGGCTCCCGCTTCCTCAAGGAGTTTGCCGGCGGGCTGCTGCGGCGAAGGGTTCCTGAATACGCTGCCGCATGTGCGGGGCGGAAACCTGTGCCGCCTTGTGATGTAGTGTGCGGCATCCAAGGATTGTGCCTCGTTTTGTCCCTCGCCGCCGTTTGCGCAGGTTTTTTTCAGCGCGACTTCCGTGATGAGGCCGGGTATGGATGACTTGCGGTATCCGAAGCCGCAGTCCTTTGCAAGGATCTTCCGTCCGTCCGCGATCACGTATTCGATGTGGTTCCCGAAACTGTCCCCGAATGCGCCGGCGTTCATCTTTGCCCATCCGCCAACCGTACCGGGGATTCCGGCCATGAACGCGAGTTCCGGGTGATTCGCCAGAAGCGACGCCCCGGGCCTTGCCGCGCCGCATTCGGCGGGGGCCTTGACGATGTCGCAGTCGGTGGTGCAGTCGCTGAACCAGATGTTCGAGCCGCCGCCCACGATCATGCTTCCGTGTTTGCCGCCGCCTGGGGCGACAGGACCCTGAATCAGGTTTCCGTACGAAATCCCGCCGGTGCGGAATAGAGATAGCCTTGAGAGGTCTACCTTCCCGCGTCCGCCGCCTTGCGGCTTGCCGTCACCGAGCGAACGCATGTCATTGACGATCTGCGGAACGAGGTCGATGAGGTCGCCGGCCCCAAGGACCATTATCAGGTCCCCTTCTTTGGCGGACAGGAACATGTGCCGCCACGCCTCTTCCGCATTGCGGGAAAGTATCAGGCCGCGGGCGCTGTGCCGCCCCGCATTCCTGAACGCGAGGTAGAGGTCGGCGATGTCGCCGCCAATAATCGGCTCCTCGAATGCCGGATATACGGGGACCAGCACAACCTCGTCCGCGCCTGACAATGCGGACGGGAATCCGTCCAGCAGCGCCTTTGTTCGTGAATACCGATGCGGCTGGAACATTACCCGCAGGCGTTTCGGATTGAGGGCCTTCGCCATGGAGATGGCGCAGGATATCTCCGTGGGGTGGTGCGCATAGTCCGTGAAGATGGAGATCGGCGCATCGGGGGATGCGCATTTCGGCGAGAGCCCCGGCGGCCATATCCGCTCGAACCGCCGGTCTGGCAGCGAGGACAGCGCCTGCGGCAATGCGGACGCTATCTCTTCGCGCGCATGGCCGAGGCGCAGGGCCACCTCGATGGCTGTGCGCGCATTGCGCACGTTGTGTTCGCCGAGCACGAGTCCGCGCAGCTCGGGCCAGTCCCCGACGTCGAGCCTTGCGGACTCGATTACGCATTTGGCGGCGGACATAGCCTTCCTGTAGCAGTCAAGGTAGTCGGCATACGTCCTGAAATGGTCGGGGTGGTCGTATTCGAGCGACGTGACGACAAGCATGGAGGCGCGGTAGAGCGCGAGGGTGCCGTCCGACTCGTCCGCCTCCACGACGAACTTGCCGGAGCCGACGCCCGCCACGGGAAAATCGCCCGTTTCGCCGCCGATGCACCACGACGGGTCGTCGCCAAGCGCGCGAAGGAGCTTTGCGATGAAGGTTGCGGTGGTCGTCTTGCCGTGCGTGCCGCATACCGCTATGCCGTCGGAAGCGTTGAACAGTTCGGCAAGCACCTCGCCGCGGTATTTGACCTCATGCCTCGCGGGTGCGCCGGTTGGGGCGCCCGCGTCCCGTTCCGCGAGCGACTGCGCGGCGATGAACTCCGGATTGGTCTTCTGGACCGCGGGCGTGAACACGCACACGTCCGTGTCGGGGGTGACGTGTTCCGGCGAGTGTCCCAAATCGACATGAATGCCGTTGGCCTCAAGCCACCTTGTCCTTGGCGTGGAGTGGAGGTCGCATCCTGATACGTCGCAGCCGCTCTTCTTCAGGAGGAACGCGACGCCAGCCATGCCGACGCCGCCTATCCCCGTAAAATGGTATTTCCTGTGTCCAATCACGGCGCGTGATTATAGCACAAAGGCATTATGTAGTTTACGTGAATCTGCCGCCGGCTCCTTTCTCGCCCATGTCGGTCCTGTTGCGCCAGGCTGCGGGGGATATCCCGAACCGTTTCGTGAAGCTCCTTATGAGGTACTGCGGCGTGGAGAACCCGCACCGGGGGGCAATCTCCGCTATGGAGAGCGTGGTGCAAGACAGAAGATGCTGTGCGCGTTCAAGGCGCATGGCGGCGATCTCGCCCTGCACCGACGTGCCGAGCCTTGACCGGAAGACCTTGTCC
>CAVFWS010000043.1:0-10158 GCA_963626295.1 Clostridium sp. CAG:138 | reverse complement strand
TGACGATAGATGTCGGATGCGGTGAGGTTGCGGGAGATGTTGCGGTTCATGAACACGAGGGCATCCGAGATCCACTGGGGCTTGATGGGGTAAACCTCCGTCGAGGTGCGCTCGACGATGCCGACGGGATCAACCTGTCGCACGATCCGCGTGCGGGCGAGCGTCGGGTCGCCGAGCAGGCTGAGGAGCGTGTCGGCGGCGCAGCGTCCGATGGCCTCGGTGTCCGGGTCGATGCTGGAGATCATCGGATTCGACAGTCCGCATACGAGGATGTCGTTGTCGAGGCCGAGGACGGCGACTTCGCGAGGCACGTCGATCTTGCGCTGCTTGCAGACGTGCACGAGCTGCCAGGCGCGAAGGTCGTTTGGGCAGAATACCGCGACGGGCTTGGGGAGCCTCGCGAGCCAGCGCGCGAGGGCGCGGGCGTCAGGCGCCGGACGCATCTGCTCGTTGATCAGCACCTGCGCGTTGAAGGCATAGTGGGCCGCAGGGTCGGGATCGTAATTCTCGCACTTCATCCCGCGCTTGGCCAACGCACGGGTGAAGGCTGCCCGGCAATACGCCGAGAACCGCCCGCCCGCGAAGCCGCAGAAGGCGAAATTCCTGAAGCGGCGCTCAAGGAAGTGCTCGGCGGCGAGCGTACCGATGCGCGAGTGGCGCGTCTTGACGATGGCGAAGCCGTCACGCGGGCGGTCGTAGTAGACGTCCACGACGGGGCGGCCCGTCGCGGCGAGCGTCGCGGCGATGCGGTCGTTCATGACGCGGGCGACGAACCCGTCGTATCCGCGCAATTCATCTGGCTTGCGCAGCGCAGACGCGTCTATGAGATACGGGATGAACGAGTCGGTCTCCCGCGCAAATTCGGATATGCCTCGACATAGGCCGCGTCCGAACTCGCGCGTGATCTCCACCAGGATTCCGACTTTCGGTGTTTGCGTCGTCTTCATGGCGGGAAGTATACCACACGGCCGCAGGCCAGTTGCAAAATGTCTATCTGAAACGGCAAACAGTGCAATTGAAACGGATGGTGCGCAAGTGTACAATTGTGGGCGCTATTGGATACAAGTGTACGAAAGGCCAAGGAAGGGGCTATCACAATGGAAATCGGAAAGAAGACATGGGTGTTCTCGGACGGCGACCTGCCGCCGCGCGGGGACTCCGAACCGTTCGGGCACGAGGCCCTGATGGTCGTCAACAACGGCGAAAAGGACGCGACGGTCAAGGTCACGATCCTCTTCGACGACAAGGACCCGAAGGAGGGCATCACGCTGCACGTGCCCGCGCGGCGCGTCAGGTGCTTTCGCATGGACTATCCGCTCGGCGACGAGAAGTTCCAGCTCGGGCCGGGACAGACCGCGACGATCCTCGAGTCGGACGTGCCGGTCGTCGCCGTCTACGGCCGCCTCGACCGCCGCAAGGACATGGCCTACTACCCCGTGCAGGGCTTCTCCTGCTGAAATCTTTGTGATTTATGATTTGCGATTTACGATTGCATTTTGCCATTTAGTGATTTTATGATTTGAAACCTACCACTACCAACTAAAAGCTCTAAGCTCAAAGCTCTAAGCTCAAAGCTCCAAACTAAAACCCATCATGTCATACTACAACCAATCCGAAACGAACAAGCGGATCGCCGCCGTGCAGGCGATCCTCGACAGGAAGAACCTCGACGCCGCGCTCGTCTACTTCGACGAGCTCAACATCGCCAACGGCTGGTATCTGACCGGCTGGTGCGGCCAGTTCGAGAAGGGCGCCGTGTTCGTGCCGCGCAAGGGCGAACCGTGGCTCCTCGGCGGGCCGGAGTCCGAGCCGTTTGCGCTCCAGAGCTCGGCAATCAAGAAGATCCGCTGCTTCCCGGTGTTCATGGTGCCGGAGGAGGAGTACCCGAACGCGCACATCATCGGCTTCGAGGACCTCTACAAGGAGATGTCCGCCGCCGGCCTGCCGCTGAAGCGCATCGGGCTCGTTGGCACGGCCGCCCTGCCGCACCAGGTCTACCTCGACTTCCAGAAGGGCTTCGCGGGCGTCGAGCTCGTGGACGTCACGTCCGACTACGAGGCCCTGCGCGCCTACAAGAGCGACTGGGAGCGCGAGAACATGCTCAAGGCCGTCGGTCTATGCGACCTCGCCTATGACGCGATGAAGGCGAAGATCCGCCCGGGCGCGTTCGAGTTCGAGGTCGCGGCGGCGGGCGAGGCGGTCTGCCGCGCGAACGGCGCGACAAGCTTCGCCTACTCCACCATCGTCGGCTCCGGCGAGCGCGCGAACGCGGTCGTCCCGACGGCGACGAACCGCGAGATGCGGGACGGCGAGCTCGTCATGGTCGGCATTGCGCCGCGCTTCAACGGCTACGCCGGCACCTTCGGCGACACGCTCCCCGTGAACGGCGTCTTCACGCAGGACCAGAAGGACTGCCTGAACCACCTGCGCGAGGTGATGTGGCTCACGAAGGGGATGCTGAAGCCAGGCGTCTCCGGCAAGGAGATCGACGTGCCCGGCCGCGAATACTTCAAGAGGCACGACCTCTTCAAGTACCTCGTCTGCCCGTTCGCGCACACGATCGGCCTCATGGAGGCGGAGCTGCCGTTCTACGGCCCGAACTCAGAGGACGTGCTGGCGCCCGGCATGACGGTCATGGTCGACGTAAGCTTCTTCGGCCACCCGAAGTTCAACGGCGCGCGCATCGAGACGGGCTACGTCATCACGGAAAACGGCTGCAGGCCGATGTCCCCGAAGATGGACGAATACTTTTCGAAGCCGCTGTAAGCCATGAAGATCCTCGTTGGCGCGTTTCAGTGCGAGTCGAACACCTTCTCCGCCGCGAAGGCGGAGAAGGGCGACTTCTACTACCTCAAGGGCGAACAGGCGAAGCAGAGGCTCTTCGCCTCCCACATCTTCGAGAAGGCCGGGTACGAGGTCGTGCCGCTCGTCTATGCGGTCAGCCTGCCGTCCGGCTACGTCACGAAGGCGTGTTTCGACGAGATAATGTCCGACTTCCGCGCCGAGGCGGCGAAGCACCCCGATGCGGACGGCATCTACCTCTACCTGCACGGCGCGATGTGCGTGGAGGGCAACCTCAGCGGCGAGGAGCTGACGGTGCGCGAACTGCGCAAGACGGTCGGGGACGCGATCCCGATCTCGCTCGACCTCGACTTCCACGCGAACGTCTCGGAAGGGCTTGTCGCGCAGGTGCAGGCGATCAGCGGCTACCGCACGGCCCCGCACACCGACTACGACGAGGCCGAGACGCGCGCCGCCTGGGCCCTGATGAAGGTGCTGGAGGTTGGGAAGTCGAGTGTTGAGAAGTTGAGGGACGCGAAGCACCCCGCAATTTCCCCTACCCGCCCCCACTTCTTCCGCATCCGCGTGCAGTTCGCGGATGCCGCGCAGACGAGCGTCGAGCCCTACGTCTCGATCCTGAAGATGGTGCGCGAGCTGGACGGCGACCCGAATGTTGTCTCCGCCAACGTCTTCAACGGCCAGCCGTGGGTCGATGCGCCGTTCATGGGCGCATCGGTCGTCGTCTACTCGAAGGGCGGACATGAGGCGGTCGAGGCGAAGGCCAGGGCGATCGCGGACTACTTCGAGGCGCACAAGACCGACCTCACGTTCGGCGTGCCGGCGCTTGCGCCCGAGCGGACACCGGAGGCGGTTCGGACGATGGCGAAGCCGGTGTTCGTGAGCGATTCTGGCGACAACACGACGGCCGGCGCGGCGGGGACGAGCGACGGCCTCGTGAAGGTATTCAGGGGCACGGGGCTGAAGACGCTCTTCACGTCACTCTGCGACCCGGAGGCCGTGGCGAAGTTCGCGGATCGGGCGGTCGGACGCGGCAAGATCCTCGGCTTCGTCGGTGAAGAGGCTGGCGAGGGCGTGGTCGTGCGGGACGGCAACGTCGACGTCGTCTACTCGACCGTGCGCACGTCGTTCACGACGGCGGCGCATTTCGCGGCGATGAACCTCGACGTGAAGGACTACGACGTCGTGGTCGTCAAGCAGGGCTACCTCTGGCCGGGCGCGGCGGAACTCGCCGCCTCGCAGGTCTTCTGCATGACCCCCGGCACCTCGACGAACGACTTCTCGACCCTGCCGTTCCGACATCTTAATGGGGACTATTACTATGTTTCTTCATCGCTCGACTTCTTCGGCTGCCATGCCTAAGCCTTGGCTTTTTTGTTGCAAATTTTGCATCGATAATGCAAAAATGACAATACGCACTTTCCGCCTGTTGTGTTATATTCTGGCTTGCTCTGCGGGCGGTGCGGACATTGCATTTGCGCTCAAGACGTGCCGGGAGAACGGACAGGACGTCCTGAATGTGACGGCTGACGAGATGGTGAGGTTCGAGGTCGTGTCCAATAGGCTCGTGTGGACGGGCCATCCGGTGCTGGGCGCCGGCTTCACGGTTGTTGCCACTGCCGAAACGAATGACGTGGGTACGACGTGGTCGTTTGCATACGAAGGCAACATGTCCGACCGATTCATCGAGGAAATCGCCTTTCCGCGATGGACGGTGTGTCGCAGCGAACGTGCGCGTACGCTTCTGCCGATACAGAGCGGACTCATCCGCCAACCGGACTGGACGAAACTCTCGTCTGGCGATGTGGCGGGATCGGCGGGGCCGCGCTTCATGGGATTTCATTTCGCCGCCGTCCTGGAGCAGGATGGAGACTCGCACTACATTGACCAGCGGGGCGAAGCGAGGCTTCATGCGACGCGCTTTGCCGTTCGGCAGGGATCTGCGCCGGGGACGTGCATTCTTGAAAGCATCTACGAGATGCCGCAGACGGACGAGACGCGCCGGGCCTTTCGCATGCCGTTCCCCTGCACGACGGCGACATTTCGCGGCGATTGGTTCTCCGCCACGGCGATCTACCGGAACTGGGTGCGCGAGCAGCCGTGGTTCAGGCGGGCGGCGGCTCGAGACTTCGGCAAGTTGCGCGATATTGCGCTGTGGGCGTGGAATCGCGGCACGAGCGAGATCGTAGTGCCGCCCGTCCTCCAGTTCATGAAGGACACCGGACTCAAGGCCGCGCTCGACTGGTATTGGTGGCATGACATCCCATACGACACACGCTATCCGTTCTTCTGGCCGCCGCGCGAACCTCTGGAGACGTTCAGGAACGGCATCCGTTCAGTACAGTCCGCAGGCGGCTACGTGCAGCCGTACACGAATGGCATGCTCTGGGACTGCGACGACGCGCGCTGGCGCGAGGGCGGCGATGCGGGCGCGATCATGAACTGCACGGGCGAGGTAAAGGCCACGGCGTTCAACCCCTACACGAAGCAGCGTCAGGCCTGGATGTGCGGCGAAGCCGCTCCGTTTCAGTCGAAGATGCGTGAACTGGAGCGTACGATACGCGAGACGGGCATGGACGGCGTTTACATGGACATGATTGCGAATGCCGCGTATGGCAGCTGCTTCAATCCACGGCATGGGCATCCGAGCGGAGGCGGTCGGCATATGGTTGATGGCTATCGCGCGTATGTGGAGGCCGTCCGTACCGACAATCCCGGACTCACGGTGATGAGCGAGGAGCCAAGCGAAGCATATCTTGATCTCTTCGATGGACTCATCTACGTATATCCGAGCTACGAGCGGTTCGGAATGGGAGTGGCGCCGAAAGTCGAGATGGTGCCTGTCGCCTCTGCGATCCTACACGGTGCCGTCGTAGGATTCGGATCGTTTGCGACGATTGACAACCTGCCGCCGTGGGACGATAAATGGGGGCCATCTCCGTGGAAGGATTCGTCGGACGAACGGCTTGACGAACGTTTTCCTGACCAGTTCGCCGTCGAGTTTGCGCGTGGCGTAGTCTGGGGGCTTCAGCCGACCGTGCACAAGTTCCTCCTTGAGCACGCTACAGATTCGCGCTTTGCCGAATCATATGCCTTCGTGAAGAATACGGCTCGGTTCTACTTCGACAATCGTGACTTCCTATTTGACGGTGAGATGTGCGCCCCAGGGCGCATGGTCTGCGCGACGCGGCCGGTCTTGTTCTTACGGCGTAGCTGCTACACGAGACCGGCGGATGTCTCGACTGTCGAGGAGCCGGCCCTGCCGACGGTATTCCATTCGGTATGGCGTACGAAGGATGGGCGGATCGCGGCAACCATCGTGAACTGGTCGCGTACGGCTCAGCCGTATCGGCTCGTCACCCCAGACGTGTCGGATTCCGGCATCCTGCCGCCGCGCAGCTGGAGACTGGTCGAGAGCGATCCCGAAATGCAGCGCTAAGCAGTGGACTTCGGTGCGTGGGAGTGGTGATTCGGTCGCTTGGATTTGGTATAATCTGCGGCATGGAAAAGATCGCGACAGACACATATTCGTTTGCAGACATCCGGCAGGGCGGTTTCGTCTATGTGGACAAGACGGCGATACTGAAGACGCTGGCGGACGGGTCTCTCGGCAAGCAGTTCTTCGTCGCGCGGCCGCGCCGCTTCGGCAAGTCGCTCGCCGTCTCGACTTTGCAGTGCCTCTTCGAGGGGCGGCGCGACCTCTTCCGTGGACTCGCCATCGAGCCGGACTGGGACTGGTCGAAGACGTACCCCGTCCTCAAGCTCGACATGGGCAGCTGCCAGGGCAAGACGCTGTCCGAAGTGAAGGAGCGGATAGGCCTGATGCTCCTGAAGGAGTCGGAACGCCTGAAGGTGCCACTGCGCGGCGGGAACGATATTTCCAACCAATTCAACCTGCTCCTTACTGACATTGCCAACCGGAATGTCGGGGCGGACGGGAAACCCGACCCTGCGAGCGGAAGGGATGGACGCGTTGTCCTGCTCGTGGACGAGTACGACAAGCCGCTCCTCGGCCACCTCGGCAAGCCGGACGTGACCGAAATCCGCGACACGCTCAAGTCGTTCTACTCCGTCATCAAGACGTGCGAGGGGCTTCAGCGCTTCGCGTTCATGACGGGCGTCAGCAAGTTCTCGAAGGTGTCGGTATTCTCCGACCTCAACAACCTCAACGAGTTCTCGATGGACGCGCGCGTCGCGACGCTCTTCGGCTACACGCACGAGGAGGTGAAGGCGAACTTCCCCGAGGCGCTCGCCGCGCTCGGCGCCAAGCAGGGGCTGGACGCCGAGGGAACGTTCGCGGAGCTCGTCCGCTGGTATGATGGCTACCGCTTCCACCAGGACGCCGAGCCGGTGTTCAACCCCGTCTCGGTCGGCCGCTGCCTTGCGTCGGGCCAGTTCGACCCCTACTGGTTCGAGACGGGAACGCCGTCGTTCCTCCTGCGACTCATGGAGAAGACGCCGGTCGTGATGGACGAGATCGAGGTCTCGCAGACGGCGTTCTCGACCTACGAGCCGGACACTCCCGCCCTGATGTCGCTTCTCTACCAGACGGGCTTCCTCACGATCAAGTCGACCCGTCAGGACGGCGGCATCCGCCTCTACCGCCTCGCGCCGCCGAACTTCGAGGTCGAGACGGCGTTCAGCGACTCGCTCTCGTCCGAGTTCTCGCGCCTCCCCGCCGACGAGCACGCCTCGCTCCTCACGCAGATGGTCGAGGCGCTGCGGGCGGACGACGTGAACGACATGCTGGACGCGCTCTCGTGCTTCTTCGCGAACATCCCGGCGAACATCACCGTGAAGCGCGAGAAGTACTACCAGACGCTCTTCTACGCGGTGTTCATCCTGATAGGCGCACGGACACATGCGGAGTGCTGGACGAACCGTGGACGCGTCGATGCGGTGGTGGAGACGCAGCGCAACGTGTACGTCTTCGAGTTCATGCTGGACGGCACGGCGGCCACTGCGCTTGCGCAGATAAAGGCGAAGGGCTACCACGAGAAGTGGCTGCGGTGCGGCAAGAAGGTGACGCTCGTAGGCGCGGCATTCGACGCCGAGATGCGCAACCTCTCCGACCGGCAGATAGAAGTCGCCCTGCCGTAGGAGGGGGGGGGCTGGCTTGACGTCCGGCGGGGAATCCGCTTCCGGTTGTGGTATAATTCGGCCATTCGCAAGGCCTGCATATGTTCGCAACCGGGACAATACATTCGGTCAACTTCCTGGAGATAATCCGGCATCCGTGGTTCATGTCCGCATTTCTTGCGGCATCGTCCGCACAGGCCCTTAAGTTCATCTACTTCTGGTGGAAGACGGGGCGCCCTGACACACGCCAGTTCCGGGCGGCGGGCGGAATGCCGTCCGTCCACTCCGCGCTTGTCTCTGCGCTTGCGTTCGCCATCGGCCTCACGGAGGGGTTCGATGCGCCGTACGCGATGATCGCTGTGGGCCTTGGCCTCATCGTGCTTGTCGATGCCGCAACGCTTCGGCGCGAGGCCGGAGAACACGCGAAGCTGATCAACCGAATCGTCTCGCACCTCAACAGCGCAAGCGAGGAGGACCGCATCGAGGCCCGCCGTCTGGAGGAACGCCTTGGGCATCGCCGCCGCGAAGTGGTGGTCGGTGTCGCATGGGGGTGCCTCGTCGCCTTCATTGTGTGCGCAATATGGGATTTCTGGAAATGAAGCGCATAATACACTATCTGCTCCTGGCTACGATCCTGATTGGGGTGCCGCTTGTGTGCTGCATGGTCGGCGGGTACGATGATGTCCTTGAGGGCGTGAAGAACTTCCCGCCCCGTACGGAGGATTTCGGATTGCATTCGGAAAAGCTCTGGAACTACAGGCGTCCGTTCAACTGGTACTGGTTCGTGGGGATGGCCGTGTTCACGTTCGGATGCCTTTTCCCTTTCCTGCGGCGAGGCTTCAGGGCATCCTTCGGATCCCATGCCGGGACGGGGCGGCGGCATTTCGGCTTCCCGACATGGGGGTGGGGCGGCATTGCGCTCCTTGCCGTCTCGTGGGTGATCACGTGGAACCGGTTCGAGTGGTTCCGTCCGTACCAGGTGATGCTTTCGTACTTCCCGATATGGATGGGCTACATCATTACCATGAATGCGCTGTGCGTGTGGAGGAAGGGCACGTCGCCTCTGACGGCGCACCCGCTCGCGTATGCGCTTACGTTCCCCGCATCGTCGCTCTTCTGGTGGTTTTTCGAGTATCTCAACCGGTTTGTCTGGAATTGGTACTATCTCGGAATCGCCGACTTGTCCGCCGCCTCTTACACGCTCTATGCGACGCTGTGCTTCGCTTCGGTGCTGCCTGCGGTCTACGCGACAGCGGAGTTCCTGGGCACGTTCCGCTTTTTCGACGACCGCAACTACGACGGCATGGCGTGGAAGCCGGATGTGCGTAGCCGAATCTCGCGCATTGTGTTGGCCGCGCTTTCGCTCGTTGGCCTTACAGGAATAGTGTTCTTCCCGGAGTACGCCTATCCGCTGCTGTGGATATCGCCGCTTATGGTCTTTGTGCTCGTGCAGGTGATGCTTGGCGAACGATGCATCCTCGATTCGCTGAAGGTAGGCTCGTGGGGGCTCGTCTTCCGCTTTGAGATCGCATCGCTTGTCTGCGGACTTTGCTGGGAGACGTGGAACTATTATGCGCTCGCGAAATGGGTGTATGCCGTCCCTTGGGTTCACGGATGGCAGCTTTGGGAAATGCCGCTCATAGGCTTTGCCGGATACCTGCCTTTCGGCGTGGAGTGTGCCGCCGTGACGTTCTGGATATACGATGCCATCGGTTTGCGCAGTGCAGGAGAAGGGCGTTGAGGTACGGTTGCATTATCGGGCGGAATGTGGGATAATCCACCCGATGAAACACATATCCAGACTCGCCGAGGGCCTGCTGAGGGCGACGGGCATATATTCCGACGAGGCGCTCGCGAAGATCGACGACGGCCTTGCCGCGAACCCCGGCATGCCTCTGCTTGACGGCATACTCAGGTTCGGCGGAGAGAGGGAACCGCTGTTCCTCCAGAAGATAGCAGAGGCGCTCGGCCTGGAGTACGTGGAGATAGAGAAGGCGCAGCCGAGGCCGGAGGTAATATCCAGGCTTCAGGCCTCGGCCGTGTACCAGTACAACGCGCTCCCGATCAGGTTCGACGGCACGGCGCTGACCGTCGCGGCGGCGGATCCCTTCAACACGGCGATAGCGGATGGTCTTCGCCTTGCCGCGGGCTGTCCGGTGCGGATCGCCCTCGCGCCCGCCGAGGACATCGACAAGGCCGTGAAGAGGTTCTACGGCGTCGGCGCGGAGGCGGTCGAGAAGATGCTTGAGGACGGGCGGTATTCCGTGGACGACATGGACG
>CAVFWS010000042.1:0-15655 GCA_963626295.1 Clostridium sp. CAG:138 | reverse complement strand
GAATGGCCTGACGATTCGGCGAGGCGTCCTGGAGTCCGTCAAGTACGCACCGGAGCCGGAGAGCCTGCAGCGGCTGGAGGTCTACGATCGCGTCAAGTGGACGAATGACGATGATGACGGCCCGCGTGTGGTGGAGATCTCCGTGCCGGCGGAGGCGAGGCCTGGCGCCTATGACTGCGGCATGATGCGCGTCACGGTTATCGACCGCGTACTGCCGCCTGCGAAGGAGTGGAAGTACTACCTCGACCTCTGGCAGCATCCGTGGGCTGTCGCGCGTCTCGCGGAGGCGAAGCCGTTCTCGAAGAAGCACTACGCGGCAATGAGGCCCGTTTGGGAACTGCTCGCGACGGCGGGACAGAAGACGATCACCGTTCCGATCCTCGACCAGCCGTGGGACCACCAGTGCCGCGACGCCTACCATTCGATGGTGGAGGATGGAGACTTCCGCCTCTTCGACGAATACGTGCAGTTCTGCCTCGACTGCGGCCTCGGTCCGGACATTTCGTGCTATTCGCTCTGCCCCTGGACGCTCGGCAAGACGATCGACGAGGACGAGCTGGAGAAGCGGTGGGGAGCGTTCCTCGACCGGTTCGCCGCGCACGTGAAGGCGAAGGGCTGGTTCGAGCACACGCTGATGGCGATGGACGAGCGAGCCCCGGAGGATGTCGCGAAGGTCGCGAAGTTCGTGCAGAAGCACGCGCCCGGAATGCGCATCTCGATGGCCGGCAACCGCAAGCCGAGCGACTTCAAGGGCATCACGATCGACGTCTACTCGCAAGTCCTCTTCACGGACTGCGTGACGCCGGAGTTCCTCGCCGAGGCGGCCGATCGCCGCGCGAAGGGGTTGGTCACCACGCACTACGTCTGCTGCAGTCCGACCTATCCGAACACGTTCATGTCCTCAGGTCCCGGCGAGGCGTTCTGGTGCGGCGCGTCCCCGGCGTTTCTCGGCCTCGACGGATTTCTGCGCTGGGCGTGGAACAGCTGGCCGCAGGATCCGGAGGAGGACGCGACGTACTGGAACTGGCGCGCGGGCGACACGTTCCTCTGCTATCCGAAGGGCGAGCCGTCCTGGCGCTTCCTCGAGCTGCGCAACGGCATCATCGCGGCGGAGAAGGCCCGCATCCTGAAGGAGAAGGGTCTCTTTGCGGATGACTTCGCGAAGGTCGCCTCGCTTTATGTCGTGAAGCAGGCGAACGAGAACAAGTGCAATTTCAGGGAAATCCGCCAGAAGACGCTGCAGCTTGTGAACCGCAAGTAAGGCCTTTCTTGGGCGCTTCGCCTGCTCAACTGCCGACCCGTGGCCCAATCGTGATTCCGAGTTCGGCGAGTGGACGCATCACGAATTCGCGCTCCTTGGCCCTCGGATGCGGCAAGGTCAGCCCCGGGTCCGCGCATACGATGCCATCGTAGTCGATCAGGTCTATGTCGATGGTGCGAGGCCCGTTCCGCACGGTGCGTATCCTGCCGAGATCATCCTCAATGGCATGCATTCGCCGTGAGAAATCATGCGGTGTGAGCGCCGTTCGCATGAGCAGGACCTGGTTGAGGAATTTCATCGACGCGAATTCGGCAGGTACGCCAACCGGCTCAGTCTCGATTATCGAACTGGCCTTCACCAGATGGGTGCAGGGCATGGCGGAAAGCGCAGCGCGGGCCCTTTCGAGATATTTGGCGCGCGGCTTGATGTTGGAGCCCAACGATACGACAACTGGCGCTTCCCCGTTCAGCATATGGTGGCACCCCTTGGCAGTCTACAGCAGACCGAGCGCATCTATGAAAGGGAAGAGTACCTTGTGCACGAGATCCGCGTTCATGCGGTGGCCTCCCTCAAATGTCCGGGACATTCCCGGATAGTGTTGTTCGAAGATGGGCCGTGCCTCGCCCGCAAATTCGTCGGCGTCGCCAAACAGTCCGTGGCAGAACAGCTGATCCACTTCATCTATGCCGTCAAACTGGTGTTCCTCCATCTTGGCGAAGTTCGCCACGATTTCCTTGGTTATCTGGAATGTGGTCGAGCCGTCTTTCCGCGGGTTCAGCCACTTGTGCCTTCCGACGGAAAGCTGCGAATACAGCCTGGACATTCCGAACGACGGGTTTACGCAAATGCGCTCGAAGCCGCGCAACTGTTGCGCGTACATCGCTCCCATGGAAGTCCCCACTATCAGGGTGGGCATCTCCCTCGCGGCCAAGTCCTTCAGCATCGGCAGCGCTTCGGCCGGATCGACCGGAATGTCCGGGGCTGTGACGACAACTTTGCCGGAACTGCGCCGTTCCCAGTATTCGTGACGGAGCAGCGTTACCGTTCCGCTTGATCCCGAAGATGCGAAGCCATGCAGGTACAGAAGTCTCTTATGCCGTTCTTGATTCATTGCTGTCGGTAATTATAGCATACTGAAGATGGCGATGGGATGCGGTGACGGCCACGCTCCACATCTCACGACGCACATCTCACGAAGCCACCCGAGGGTGGGCATTTCCCCAATTTCGCCTCAAGATGTGGTACAATAGACATCCTTTAAATGAACATGCTTGGAAGTCTTGACATATGAAAGAAACACATCGTCACGTATTCACTTCAGAGTCCGTATCGGAAGGACATCCGGACAAGGTGGCTGACCGGATTTCGGACGCCATTCTCGACGCCTGCCTGGCCAAAGACCGCAATGCGCGCGTTGCCTGCGAAACGATGGTCGCACCGAACCTGGTGATGAATGCGGGAGAAATTACCTGCCATGGATTTGAGGATGTCAATACGGGGGCAATAGCCCGCGAGGTCGCGAGAAAGATTGGCTATGATCGCGAGTCGGAGGGCTTTGCGTGGAACACGTTCATATACATGAGCGCGTTGCATGGGCAGAGTCCGGATATCGCGCAAGGCGTCAACCGCAGGAAGAAGGCCAAGCAGGGCGCGGGCGACCAGGGGATGATGTTTGGCTATGCGTCAAACGAGACGAAGGAGCTGATGCCCGCACCCATCATGTGGTCTCACGCCATGCTTGCGCATTTCGCGAAGATGCGGAAGAAGGGGACGATGCCGTTCCTGCGCCCGGACTCCAAGGGGCAGATATCCGTCGTGTACGAGAACGGGAAGCCCCTGGCCATCGATACCGTGGTGCTGTCCCACCAGACCACGGAAGAGGGGGCTTGCGCGAAGTGCTACAAGGCGATGGAAGAGGCGGCCCGCGATTTCCTCTCGAAGACGAAACTGCTCACTAACCGCACGAAGTTCCTGGTAAACCCGACCGGCAAGTTCGTGGTTGGCGGGCCTTGCGGCGACTCCGGCCTCACGGGGCGCAAGATCATCGTCGATACGTATGGCGGCATGGCGGCGCACGGCGGCGGATCGTTCTCCGGGAAGGATCCGTCCAAGGTGGACAGGAGCGCCGCATACTATGCGCGATATGCGGCGAAGAACATTGTCGCCGCAGGCCTGGCGGACCGGTGCCAGATCCAGGTCGCGTACGCGATAGGCGTCGACAGGCCGGTCTCAATCTGCGTGAAGACGTTTGGCAGTGCGCATGGCGTCACGAACGGGCAGCTGGAGAGGATGCTGCATTCGGGGAAGGTGTTTGACTTCCGTCCGTATGCGCTTACGGAGGATCTTGGCCTCACTGCGCCGAAGGGATGGAAGTACGAGGATACCGCCGCATACGGGCATTTCGGGCGCAACGCGTTCCCGTGGGAGCGCACCGACAGGGTCGATGCGGTCATGGCGGAACTCAGGCGCTTCTGACCATAGGCGGCGGGCATGGCGTATTTCACGGAAACGTCAGACGGAACGGTGCTGAACGTCAAGGCTCAGCCGCGATCGTCAAGGGCCGGCGTTGACGGCCTCATCGGCGATGCCGTAAAGGTTCGGGTGAAATGCGCCCCGGTGGACGGCAAGGCGAATCGCGAAATCATCGAGACCATTGCCGATGCGTTCGGCTTGCCGAAAGGCCGTGTGGTGTTCAAGGGCGGCGAGACCTCCAGGCAGAAGCGCATACTCCTTGCGGGTGTTGGCGCGGATCTGGTGCGGAAGACGATAGGCGCATGATGTCCGAATTCGACAGCTTCTTCATGAGGATGGCGCTCCGCGAGGCCGAGAAGGCGTCGTCCGACGGGGAGGTGCCGACAGGCTGCGTCATAGTGGAACCGTCTCCGGCGGCGGACGGCGTGGACGGATCCTTCGACCCCGATCCGTCCACGGCGCGCATCCTTGCCAGGACGCACAACCAGTCGGAGATGCTGTGCGACGCTACGGCCCACGCCGAGATGCTCGCCCTCACGTCCGCCGCGGCGGCGAAAGGCGCGTGGCGGCTTTCCGGCACGAGGCTTTACGTGACGAAGGAGCCGTGCCCGATGTGTGCCGGCGCCATAATACTTGCGCGCATACCTACCGTGATATGGGGCGTCTCGGACCCGAAGCGCGGAGGCGGAACGGTGTTCAACATCTTTGGGCATCCGGGCATAAACCACCATCCTGAGATCGTCACCGGCGTGATGGAGGCGGAGGCGCTGGATGTTCTGCAGGGCTTCTTCCGTCGGCGCAGGGAGGGAAAGTCGCCTTGAGGACAATTTGCTGCACAGACGCGGATTCCGTAGATGCTGTCGCGGACATCCTCAACGGTGGCGGCGTTGCGGTGATCCCCACCGATACGGTGTACGGGCTTGCGGCCCATCCAGCGCACGCGGAAGCGGTCGAACGCCTTTATGCCATAAAGGGCCGGGAGAAGCGCAAGAAGATCGCGCTCCTTGCCGCCGACGCGACGGCGGTGGAGGCCTTTGGCGGACATCTGCCGCCGAAGGCCATGGAATTGGCGGAGCGGCATTGGCCTGGGGCCCTGACGCTTGTGGCGGGCGGAGAGGGCTTCCGCGTGCCGGATCACGCCTGGACCCGGCGGCTTCTGGCGGCATGCGGCGGGACGCTGCGCGTCACGTCCGCAAACCTTTCGGGACAGCGTCCCGCAACCGACGCGCCGAAAGCGCTGGCGGACGTTGGGCTTTCCGCCGACATAGTGGCGGACGACGGCGTGTCGCCTGGCGGCGTGCCGTCTACGGTTGTCCTTGTCGGGGACGGCGGCGAACTGGAGATCTTGAGGAAAGGGGCAATAAGCATATGAGCAAGTGTGGGGAGAATGCGCTGGAGGTGGATTTCAGCCGAGGCAGATGGAATCGCGCGGACTGGACCGTGGTGAAGAGTTCGCGCTGGGACTACGTCAAGGAGTTCGCGCAGGCTGACGACCACATCGTGAATCCCTGCCCGGACCTCTCCGACGAGGAACTGTATGCGCACCATGTCACGGAGGTCTATGCGAGCATGGTGCACAACAGGAAGTTCGACGCGCGGGCGGAGGTGTCGTCCGTGATGAGCTTCGACCACCTAATGGCGCCGCTCATCGTGATTGCCCCGTGCCTCGGCAAGGATTGCGACGGAAGGCCGGAGTTCCGCGAACACCATGAGGTAGTGCTGTACAACGAAGGCATCAACGTGTGGCGCTATACGTTCGAGGATGGCCGCGCGAAGTGGCGGCTCGCGGCGTTCCTTCGCGCCCCGTTCGAGCCAAGGCGGAAGTACGACCTCAGGGTCACGCTTGAGAGGCGCGGTGGCCTGATGCAGATGAACATCGCCTGCGGCGGATGCCATTTCGGCTATCAGGACGAAACTCTTCCGGAAAGCTTCTACGCCGGCATAACGGGATGCGAGGGACGCAACCGGTTCTATTCGTTCAAGGTCCGCACGGGCCTTCCGCCCGTTGACCCTGCCGCAGACGGCGAACATTGAGGGGCGTCCCATGGCTGGCGAATGGCTTGACCTGAATCCGGACCCGCAGCACGTGAGGCGCGAACGCGCCAGGGCGAGGGAACTGCGGAATACCGAATGGTGGCGCGCCCAGCTTGAGCGGGGCGAATGCCACTATTGCCACCGCAAGGTCGGTGCCGCCGCCCTGACCATGGATCACGTGGTGCCTGTCGCCCGCGGCGGGAAGTCCACGCGTGGGAACTGCGTACCGTGCTGCAAGGAATGCAACAATTCCAAGAAGGCCTACACCCCTGCGGAGCAGATCCTCGACCGCCTTTTTGGCACGCCACGAGGGCAAGGCCGAGAGGGATTGATGGTGTAGGGAAGCGAACTGTGCGCCTTGACGAGCTCCGGCGGCATCGCCGTTATTTCAATCCACGTTCGTTTCCAGGTCGCTACAGGCTCTTTAAAACGGAGGGGCGATTTGGTATAATCCCGCCCTTGAGGTTGAAAGAAGATGTGGAACTATACTGAAAAGACCCTTGACCACTTCCGCAATCCGCGGAACATGGGCAAGATGGATAATCCGGACGGAACCGCGACGGTCGGATCGCTGGCGTGCGGGGACGCATTGACGTTTCAGTTCAAGCTTGACGAGGCCGGGCGCATAAAGGACGCGAAGTTCCAGACGTTCGGGTGCGCGTCCGCGATAGCGTCCAGCTCCGCGCTTACCGAGCTCGTGATTGGCAAGACGCTCGAGGAGGCCAAGAAGATCACCAACCAGAACATCGCGGACTACCTTGGCGGACTCCCTCCGCAGAAGATGCACTGCTCCGTGATGGGGCGCGAGGCCCTTGAGGCGGCGATCAGGAACTACGAGACGGGGGAGAACTCAGACCGCAACCTTGAGGACGAGAAGCTCTGCACGTGCTACAACGTGAGCGAGAACGAGGTCCGTCGCGTGATTGCGGAGAACGGGCTCACCACGGTCGAGGAGGTCACGAACTTCACGAAGGCAGGCGGCGGATGCGGCCGCTGCAAGCCGAAGATACAGAAGATACTCGACGAGCTGAACTCCCACTGACCCGCAACGCCCCATTCGGCCGCGCCGTGCGCCTGGCGCACCGCATGGCCTCCGATTTATGAAACTTGGATTTGACAACGACAAGTACCTGCGCGAGCAGGGGGACGAGATCCGTCGCCGGGCGGGAAAGCTCGGCAAGCTGTACCTTGAGTTCGGCGGCAAGCTGATGAACGACTTCCACGCGGCACGGTGCCTTCCGGGCTACGACCCGAACGTGAAGCTGCGGCTTCTCCAGTCGCTCAAGGATCAGGCCGAGATCATCCTTGCCATCTACGCCGGCGACATCGAGCACAAGAAGATGCGGGCGGATTTCGGGATATCGTACGCGGACGACGCCCTGAAGCTCATAGGCGACCTTTCGGCTCTTGGACTTCTCGTGCGCGGCGTCGTTATCACGCGGTATACGGGAGAGATCGCAGCCCAGCAGTTCCGCAAGAGGCTGGAGATGCAGGGCATAAGCGTATGGTACCATTACGTCACGCAGGGCTATCCGGCCGACATCGAGACGATCGTATCGGAGGCCGGATACGGCAAGAACGAGTACGTCCCGGTGGAGCGTCCCATCGTCGTCGTCACCGCGCCGGGCCCGGGGTCCGGGAAGTTCGCCACGTGCCTTTCCCAGATATACCACGAGTACCGGCGCGGCGGCAAGGCCGGATACGCGAAGTTCGAGACGTTCCCGGTGTGGAACCTTCCGCTTGAGCATCCGCTCAACGTGGCGTACGAGGCGGCGACGGTCGATCTCAAGGACTGCAACATGATCGACCCGTACCACCTTCAGGCGTACGGGAAGACGTCCGTCAACTACAACCGCGACGTCGACGCCTATCCGCTCCTCAAGGCGATATGGGAGCGCATGACGAAGGGCGAGTGTCCGTACAAGTCGCCGACGGACATGGGCGTCAACCGCATAGGTTTCGGCATAATCGACGATAACGTCGTGCGTGAGGCCTCCAGGCAGGAGGTGATACGCAGGTTCCTCCGCTACCAGTGCGATTTCACGGATGGCCGCGTCGACCGCGATTCGATGAACCGTTCCGAATCCCTGATGCGCAAGCTGAACCTCAAGACGGAGGACAGGGTGCCGGTGGTCGCCGCGCGTCAGGCGGCGCAGATCGCGAAGGACGCCGGCAAGGGCAAGGCCGGCGGCAACATCGTCTCCGGCGCCGCGATCTGCCTGCATGACGGGCGCATAGTGACGGGGCGCAATTCCGACGACCTCCACGCCTGCGCGGCGATGATGCTCAACGCGATCAAGCTGCTCGCGGGCATCCCGGAGCAGATCCCGCTCATAGCCCAGTCCATAATCCAGTCCATAACGCACGTCAAGCACGACATACTGAAGGGCGCATACACGTCGCTGAACCTGGATGAGGCCCTGATTGGCCTTGCGATTTCCTGCGCGACGAACCCGGCGGCGGCGATCGCGGCAGAGAAGCTGAACGAGCTGCGCGGCTGCGAGGTGCACATGACGCACATGGCCACGCCCGGCGACGAGGCGGGGCTTCGCCGGCTCGGGTGCAGATACACGAGCGACCCGTACTATGCGGTCACGGCCATATTCACGGCGAGGCAATAGCCGTTGCGGGGCAGGTGTCGCAATCGGATTCGCGTGGCGGTTTCATGAAAGGACGGCAAAACATGGTCAAGGCATCTTTTGGGGGAAATCTTAGGGTGGCGGTCGCCTTTGCCGCCATTGCGGCGTGTGCGCTCTCTTCGGGCTGCCGCCGCACCGACGTGCGGGACTTCGAGGTGTCGATCCCCGCATTGTCGGCGGACAACGAGTCCGCCATCAGGCAGTCGCTTGCGATGTTTGGCGGCATCGACAAGTCTTCGCTCAGGTTCGACCGCGCCTCCAGGAAACTGTTCCTGCGCTACGATTCGATGCAGCTCGCGAAGAAGAACATCGAGATGGCCATTGCGAAGGCTGGCTTCGAGGCCAACGGCGTAAAGCCAGAGAGCATAGGCGTGGGCAAGTGAGGCATTTCGCTTTTGTGGTTTGCCGCGACATGAAGTAGGTTAAGGCGGTGCGTGCGGATATGGGGCAGTCGCTTCAGAGGCGTGTTTGGGTAGAGGTGGACATTGGCCGCCTTCGCGCCAACTATCGCAAGATCGCCGAGGCGGTGAAGCCGGCGAAGGTGCTGTGCGTGCTGAAGGCCAACGCCTATGGACTTGGGGTTGGGCCGTACGCCGCCGCGCTTGTGAAGTCCGGCTGCGTCGGCTTTGGCGTCGCGGAGCCGCATGAGGCTCTGCAGCTGTTGCCGTTCGGCAAGCCCGTGCAGATACTTTCGTCTGTCCTGCCTGACGAGATAGGTCCCATGGTGGAGGCCGGGGTCACGTTGCCCGTCATCGACGTGCCTACGGCAAGGCTCATAGACCAAGCCGCGAGGAAGCTCGGGCGCAAGGCCACGGTGCATTTCAAGATCGACACTGGAATGGGACGCCTCGGCATATTGGCCGCTGACGCCCCGCAGGCGATACGCGAGGTGAAGGCGTTGCGCAACCTCGACTGCGAGGGGATATTCTCGCATTGCCCCACGGCCTACGATCCCGCCGACGGGTTCGCCAACGACCAGATCGCCGTGTTCAAGTCCATACTGATGGATGTCGCGAAAGACGGCATCACCTTCAGGAAGGTGCATATAGCCGCCTCGGATGCGATCAACAACTTCCCCGCCGCGCACCGTCCGCCGTTCAACATCGTGCGCACGGGCATCAACCTCCATGGCAGCTTCGACCCCAACGGGCGTCGCGCCCTCCGGCTCGAATCGGTGCTTACGCTCAAGACGCGTGTGGCGCAGGTTCGCATTCTGCCGGCGGGGACGACCCTCGGCTACGGCCGCACATGGTGTCTCTCTAAGCCGACGCGGGTCGCGACGATCTCCGCAGGCTATGCGGACGGCCTGCCGCTTGCCCTGACGAACCGCGGCCACGTGCTGATCGGCGGAGTGCCGTGTCCCGTCATTGGGCGCATCTCGATGGACTACACGACCGTTGACGTCTCGAAGGCGCAAGGCGTGAAGCCCGGCGACGAGGTGGTTGCGCTTGGCGGTTCGGGGAAATTCGCCATAACGCCCGATGACTGGGCGGCGCTCAAGGGAACCCATGCCTACGACATAATATGCTCGTTTGGCAATCGCGTGGAACGCAGATACTGCTGAGGTTGACGATGCCCGACGACTATGAGCTGATGGATTCCGGCAACGGAAGGAAATACGAGCGTTTCGGCAGCGTGTCGCTCGTCCGTCCATGCTCCCAGGCGCTGTGGCAGCCCGAGAACCCGATGGAATGGAACCGCGCTACGGCTACATTCGACCGCGAGGACGGGAACCATTGGCACAACCGCGGGGCATTGCCGAAGGAATGGACGATCGAGACCGCCGGAATGAGGTTCCGCCTGAGCGGGACCGATTTTGGCCACCTTGGCATCTTCCCCGAGCAGCGTGCCCAGTGGGAGTGGATCCGGGAGACGGTGCGCGGCGCCGTGCAGAATCGTTCCGGGGCGGAGAGCGACCCGTCCCTGCTTAACCTCTTCGCGTATTCGGGCGGAAGCACGATGGCGGCGGCGCTTGGCGGCGCTTCGGTGTGCCACCTTGACGCCTCGAAGGGCATGGTCCAGTGGGCGCGGGACAATGCCGCGCTGAACGGCCTGAAGGAGCATCCGATCCGCTGGATAACGGACGACGCGCACAAGTTCATGGAGCGCGAGATCAGGCGAGGCCGCCGCTACGACGCCGTGGTCTTCGACCCGCCTACGTTTGGCCGTGGCGCGAACGGGGAGATGTACAGGATTGAGCGCGACCTCAAGAAGACGCTCTCGCTCGTGAAGGCGATACTTTCGGACGCTCCGATGTTCGTGCTGTTCTCGTCGCACACGCCGGGCCTGTCCTGCACGGTGGCGGCGAACGTAATCGGCCAGCAGTTTCCGTCCGCCAAGGTAGAGACAGGCGAAATGCTCCTTGAGGGCCGATCCCTTCCCTGCCCGTCTGGAATCTACTGCCGCGCCGTATTCCGGTAGCGACGGCGCCTTATCCCATTAGCCTTCGAGTTCCCGGAGGGCGGATAGCAGCGCATCCATCTGTTCGTCTGTCCCGATGGAGATGCGCAGACGGTCCCCAGTGCGCGGTCCCTTGAAGTACCGCACGAAGATTCCGCGTTCGCGCAATGCCGCAAAGAGTTCGCTCGCGCGCTTGTGGGCGGGACGGGCGAATAGGAAGTTCGATTCGGATGGCAGCACGTCCCACCCCATCTTTTCGAGGGCCTTTGCGACGCGCCTGCGTGTGCCTATCACTTTCCTGGCGTTGGCTCGCATCCACGGAAGGTCGTTCAGCGCCGCGAGGGCGACGGCCTGCGCAATCGCGTCCACATTGTACGAATCCTTCACCTTGTAGAGCGCGGCGATGAGGTCTTCCGGACCTATGCAGTATCCGACGCGCAGTCCGGCGAGCGAGAACGACTTCGAGAGGGTGCGCATCACGATCACGTTGCGGTTCGATCTCGCCGTGGCGAGCGCCATGCAGTTCTTCTTCGCGAAGTCCGCATAGGCCTCGTCCACCAGCAGTACACCCCTGAATCGCTTCGCGGCCGCGGCGGCCATCCCGATCGGCGTCGATACGCCTGTCGGGGCGTTCGGGTTCGTAAGCAGGAAAAGCGACACTTCGTTGCCGGAGGCGTTTCGCGCCACGATCTTCCCGTCCCACGTGAAGTCGTCCTTGAGCGGGGTCGGGACGAACCGCACGTTGCGGATCGCCGCAAGCGTCCTGTACAGCGAATAGGAGGGGTCGAGAGAGCCGATCGCCTCGGAATCCTCCACGAACGCCTTTGCCGCTATGGCGAGGACCTCATCGGACCCGTTCCCCACGAAGACGCGCTCCGGCGAGGTCTTCCATATCTTCGCGATGCGGTCGCGCAGCGCCGCGAACACGGGGTCGGGGTAGCGGCGCAGCCTGTCCAGGTCAAACCCGTTCAGCGTCTGGGCGCACTTTGGCGATGGGGGATACGGGTTCTCGTTGGTGTTGAGCTTGACCGCCAGACGAGTATTCGGCTGTTCGCCGGGCGTGTAGGCCTCAAGGTCTCGTACGGATTGGGCTATTCTCATCTTTGTTTTCCAAAATTGCCTTATGGGGTGTGCCTATTTCAGCAGCACTGCGCTTGTGTGGTATGCCGTGCGCGAAAGCAGTATCCAAAGTATGCTCTCGTCCGTCTTGCGGCTCGTGAGGTTCGCCACTCGGGTCGCGTTCACCCGCTCCATCTCATCCTCGAGCATCTCAAGGTTGTTCTGGAGCGTGACCGTGTTCTGGAACAGCTTGCTCGAGCACCTGTTCGGGGCGAGCGGGTCGCCGCTGCCGAGAGGTATGAACTTGAACAGGAGCCATCCGGCGTTCTCTATCTCCACCGTCTCGATGGGCGTCTCCCCGTCTTCGATCCCCATGCCATGGTAGTCGTTTGCCGTATGCACCGTGGCGCATCCCGCGCAGGCGATCACGGCCATTGTGGCGAAAAGGCGTCTCATTTGCCGCCCTCCGGGTTGAGCCTATCGAGAAGCTGGTTCATCTCTTCCACGGCCCTCCTCTTTTTTGCGGCGTCTGGCAGCGCGGATTCCTTCCGTTGCGTGAGTACGGCGGAGAACTGTATTTCGCGGTAGGTAAGCAGATAGGGGATCGGGACCGGGATGTTCAGGCCTGGTATGTCGTAGAGTACTTTTTCGTTGCGGAAGAACACCAGGTCTTTCGCATCCGCATGGATGGCGGCGGCATGCGCCATCAGCCTGTCGTGCAGAAGCCCAGGCGAAACCTGGTCCGAAAATATCTTAAACGGGAAGAATGCGCCGGGCTTGGCGTTGCCGCAGGCCAAGGGGAACGCATGGAACAGGTACCAGCCGTAGTTGGAGACGACAACGTGCTCCAATGGCTTCCCTTCGTCGGGACTTGGCGCGGAGGCCCTGAGGGATTCCGTGGTCGCGATGTCCATGCTGTAGCATCCGGCAAGCAGGGCAAGCGCAATCGCCGCAAGCGGGAGTGAGGTTCGTTTCATGGCGCATATTATATCAGAAACGCATCGGACGTGGACCCGCTAAAGTTTGGTATAATACGCCGACATCGATGAAAATATCGACGGACGATAATGGATCGAACATCTTCTCCCGCATCGGTCGTGCCGGGCGGCTGATGGTGGAGTCGTTTGCCTACCTGCCGCATGTGCTGGCCAATGGCGATGCGCGTCGGTCGATGCTGTTCCACCTGTACTCCACAGGCATACGCACTCTTCCGGTCATTACGGTGGTCGGGCTGTTCACGGGCATGATACTGGGGCTGCAGGTTGGACTGGCCCTCAGCAAGTTCAATCAGGAGATGTACCTTGGCGCCGCCGTGATGATTACCCTCATACGCGAGATGGGCCCGTTCGTCACGGGGATATGCCTATCCGCCTGCGTGGGTTCCGCAATGGCGGCGGAGCTGGGCACCATGACCGTCAACGACGAGGTGGCCGCGCTTGAGATAATGTCCATCCCGCCGATACGCTACCTCGTCGCGCCCCGCATGGTGGGGCTGCTCGTCATGAGTCCGATACTGGCGTTCTATGCCTGCATCCTTGGCGTGATCGGCGGCGGGCTTGTGGGGTACACCCAGCTCAACGTCCCGTTTGCGCAGTACATTGCGAGTGCGATGTCCATAGCGGAGCCGAAGGATCTCTTCACGGGTCTCCTGAAGGCGACGGTGTTCGGGGTGATAATATGCACGGTGTCGTGCCATGAGGGATTCGAGTCGAGGCTTGGCGCCGTGGGCGTCGGGCGGGCGACGCAGCGCAGCGTGATCGTATCGTTCCTGCTCATACTCATGTTCGGGTACATGATTACCAGATTGTTCTACTTCGATTTCTGATGCCATGATACGGTTTGACGATGTGCATAAGGGTTTTGGCGACAGGCAGGTGCTTGCCGGCGTGAGCTTTGAGGTTGCCGATGGCGAGATATTGGCGATAGTGGGGCCTTCGGGAACGGGCAAGTCTGTGACGCTGAAGCACATCGTTGGGCTTCTTACGCCTGATTCCGGGACTGTCACGGTAAGGGACGGGGCGAGGATCGGCTATCTCTTCCAGGGCGGTGCGCTGCTCGCATGGCTCACCGTGCGCGAGAACGTCGCCCTGCCGCTGAGGGAGACCACCAGCCTCGGCGACGACGAGATAGGCAGGCTCGTGGGAAACGCCTTGCGGGCCGTGGGGATGGAGGACTCGGCCGACAGGTATCCGTCGGAGATATCGGGCGGCATGGTAAAGCGGGCGGGGCTCGCGCGCGCGATAGTGCGCAATGCGGATGCGGTCCTGTACGACGAGCCGACGTCGGGGCTGGATCCCGTCACGTCCCGGACGATCTACCGGCTCATAAGGCGGTTGAACGCGGAGCAGGGGATTACGAGCCTTGTGGTCACGCACGACCTCGCAGGCGCCTGCTCGATCGCCGACCGCATACTCATGCTTGACAATGGCCACGTGGCGCTGGTCGCCACGCCGGCGGAGTTTGTCGCGTCAGACATCCCGGAGGTGCGCGAGTTCGTGTCTGCGGGCAAAGGAGAGATATGAAGAAGAGGAACGAAGTCTTTTCCGAAACGATCGTGGGGATATTCATGGCGGCGGTGCTCGCGCTGCTCGTCTACTTCACCATTGTCATATCTGGCGTGGACATACTTGTCGGGCGCACGAAAGTCCCCGTGAAGATAGAGTTTTCGGACGTTGGCGGACTGAAGGAGCGCGACAGCGTGATGTACCGAGGCATGAAGGTTGGCGTGATAGACGGCATCGACCTCGGCGGGACGAACGTCACCATGACCGTGAGGGTCGCTTCGGACGTCGTGTTGCGCGATGGCTACCGCATATCGGTAGCGTCCATGTCCCTGCTCGGCGGAAGCTATCTCCTCCTGGAGGAGGGTGTCGGCAACCCGCTCCCGCTTGAGACTACGGTCTTTCGCGGCGAGCCGCCGATGGATTGGATGCGGGATCTCGGTCGGATCGCGAGAAGCGTGGGCGAGATTACAGCCGATGGCGGCGTGAAGGGCATCATCACGAACGTAGAGGCCGTTGCGGAGAGGCTTAACTCCGTAATGTCGCGCATAGAGCGCGGCGAAGGTACGGTCGGCAAGCTGCTTTCTTCGGACGAGACGCTCTACCGCGACCTGAAGGATACCGCCGCAGCGGCGAAGTCAATATCAACCCGGCTTGAGCGCGGAGAGGGTACGGTCGGCAAGCTCCTCTCCGGCGACGAGGCGGTATACGACGACCTCAAGGCCTCCATCGCAAACATCCGCGACGTGACGGCGAAGCTGAGGGACGGCAATGGGCTTTTCGCGAAACTCGCCGGGGACGAAAGGCTCGCCGCGGACACCTCTGCGCTCGTGGAGAGGCTTGCCGCCGCGTCTGGCGACCTCGCGAAGGTCGCATCGCGAATGGAGCGCGGAGAGGGTACCTTGGGGAAGCTGTCCGCAGACTCAAGGCTGTATGACGAAGTGACGGAACTGCTGAAGGATGTCCGCCAAATCGTGGACAACTACCGCGACACTACGCCGATCAGCTCGTTCGGATCCCTCATCGGCGGCGCACTCTGAGGTTGAGAGGTTGAAGGATTGGGCCGGTGCGCAAGCGCATTTGAAAAGCGTATCAGCAAAACTTTCTAATCTATATCACCTGAAGATTAAAAATCATATCAGTCGACTGACGGCGTCTCGCGAGATATGCTATAATACTCGCCGAAAAGAGGCTTGATATGGACAAATTTCGGCCTGCTTTTCGAATCTCTGGCGATGCGCGACCTGGAGATCTACGCCGAGGCGATGGAGGGGACGCTCTACCACTAC
>CAVFWS010000041.1:7349-15702 GCA_963626295.1 Clostridium sp. CAG:138 | reverse complement strand
CCCCAAACGGGGGAGAGACCCCCCGAGGCAGGCTTTAAAACAGACACGGGGACAGCACCACATAGAGGGGGGGACACCCCCCCTTGAATCCCCCCCGTATGTCACATCAAGACGAATCATGCCAAAAGGGCGGCTACGCCGCGCTAATGAACGAATCGGCTAACACTGGGGGCTAAATCGCCCCCAGCCCCCGATTAAAGGGTGAACACAGGAACGCAAGAGCAACCATCCAAAAGGGTGGTGGCTGTACCTGCGCCGAGTGCGGTAAGGGCATACGGAAGTATCTTCTGCAAAATGCGAAGAAACTTTACAAAGGTATCTTTCACAGCCTATAACCTCCACGCTTTGGAGCGGACACATTCTTTACATGCGTACCTGCATTACGCTTGAAATCACGCCGAGAGGCGTTGACATTCTGTTTAATACGGGACATTATTTATCTCCTTTTGGGTTGGTAATCAGAAACTCAAATCATGAGCATCATTGCTTATCTCATACCTAATCTCGGTCGGCATGACGGCATGCTCGTACTCGTTATAGCGGACAACGGAAAGGACGAATTCCTCCGCTGAATGGTACGAGCAGAAATGCCTACGCACAGTCAGTTTAGGGTTGCGGTAGCGAACGATAACAAAATATGGTACAATCTCACACATTGAAATCTCTCCTTAAAAACACCGCATATTATGACGCATAATGGGGGTTATGTAAACTATGGACAATACGCTGAGCATAGTGCCTTCTGAGGGTTCTAACGATTTCCCTGTACTCAAGGCTTTTCAGGAATACATAGATGCGGAGCAGGCCAAGGCCCGGAAACGGATGCTCGGACTGAGCGTGTTCTTCATTATCCTGCTTGTCGTCGTTGTCGTGACGTTTGTTCTGGTTCTCACGACCGTGGTCAACAGGAACCAGGCTTTGTCCGACAGGCTTCTTGACTACGCATTGAACGAGCGTCATCGTGAAGCGGCCGTTCCGCAACAGACGGTCGTCCAGCCGCAGGTCTCGTCGGCATCGGCGCAGGACATGATCAGGCCCATAATCGAGCGCCTCGAGCGGGAACAGGCATCGATGAAGGCCGCCTACGAGCAGCAGCAGAAAGAGGCAAAGGCCATTGCCGACGCCCGGGACAGGGAGCGCATCGCCGAACTTGAAAAGGCCCGGATGGAATTGCAGAGAGAGCGTGAGAAGGCCAAGAAGGAGGCGGATGCCCAGGCCGCAAAGGAGCGTCACCTTAGGCGGCTGTATCCCGAATATTACAGACAAAGGGACGAAGAGCAATACCCTTCCCCCTCATATCAGCCTCAACCAGCCCGGCAAACGCAGACTCTTCGCGAAACGCCGCCGGCAACAAGAAGGCGGAGTCAGGTGACTGAACAAAAGCCGAGTTCAAATTTGCCAGACCTCAAGCCTGTCACATACTTCAATAGCGATGACGATGACGAAGTTCCGTTTCTCCTTGAGACCCCCAAAAAGTCGCAATAGACAGAAAACGAGGACATATGTCGGAAAAGGCGATTGTTTTCATTGATGGAGGTTGGCTCTACAAGTACAGAACAGCCCTTTTCACAAGGCTTGGCGAAAACAACTTCGAGATCGATTACGCCAAGCTGCCGCGTACTCTGTGCGAAGACGTCGCAGACGCGCTTGATGAGGACGTTTCGCTTGTCAGGACCCTCTATTTCGGCACAATCCCCTCCTCGCGGTCTGGCTACAACACGTCAAAGCAGCATTCATTCTACAACTTCCTCGACCGGACGTGTGGCTATGATACGGATATCCACGAGATCGACGTGACGTCTGAAGATGGTCGTTCCGCCGGAAGCTGGGTCGACGTCTCTATCGCGACCAACCTGGTGTACTATTCGTCTCTCCCGGGCATAATGGATATCGCGATAATAGTGAGCGACAGCGTTGATCTTCTCCCCGCGATCCGCCGGGCAAGATCCCTTGGAAAGCGTGTGCAGCTTGTCGGGGTGCGACGCCCCCCTTCCGATTATGCCGAGCCTCGCGTCGGGGATTTCACGCAGATATGCCTGGAGGATCATGCGGCGGACATAAGGCTCGTGAGGGAACTCGTCAAGCGCATCTGCAGGCAGTGTGGACGCGAGGAAGAGACCACATGGGCCGGAGCCGAATTCTTCTGCGACAGATGCAGGGGACGCCACAGAAACCCTTGAGTCCCCGTAGCGTCCCCCTTCTTTCAAACCCGCCATTTGGCGGGATATCTCATCAATGCGTCAATCGGCCTTGAAGAGTCTCATCACCCTTTTCACGTCGTCGGCAATCGCGCCAGTCACGCATGTTGCGACATCGTGGAACTGAAGCCCTTCGGGGATCCGCTTCACGATGCCATATACGCCCTTCCCGCCGGCGAGGGCTCCATACGTGTAGTAGTTGATCTTGCGGATGCCCTTGCCTATCGCCTGACGGTAATCATCGGCGGAAAGGCCTGAACCACCATGCATCACAAGCGGAAGGTCGCCGGTGGACTTCCTGACTTCATCAATCACGCCGAAAGAGAGCTTTGGGGTCGTCTTGTATACTCCATGGACAGTCCCGAATGAAATCGCCAGGGCGTCAACTCCAGTTGTCTGGACGAACCTGGCGGCTTCATCAGGCTTGGTGTAGAAGTCTTCCGGCGTATACTCCTTCAGTTCGCCATTGAAGTTGTGCGGCATGGATCCAAGTTCCGCTTCGGTAGTGGCGCCAAGGGTATGCGCGGTCTTTGCGACGAAAGCCGTGGCCTTCATGTTCTCCTCATAGGGAAGCGCAGAGCCATCGAACATCACGGACGTAAAGCCCATGGCCAACGCCCTAAGGCAAATCTCGATGGAGTCCCCATGGTCGAGATGCACCGCCACGGGCGTCTTGGCGGCACGGGCCAGCTGGATCATTATGGGCCCGGCAACGGCAAGCGGGATGTACTTCTCATGCGCTGGCGCATGCTGCAGAATAAAAGGTATGCCCAATTCCTCTGACGCCCTTATTGCGCCCATTGCGGATTCAAGGGACGCGCAGTTGAACCCGCCTACGGCATAGTTGCCCCTTACGGCATCCGCAAGGATTTCCCTCATACTTACAAGCATTGTTTTAGCCTTTCATTTACTTTTGATACTGGTTGACACAAAGCCATTCCACACGCTATACTTCGGTGCGCCTGTTTATGGCGCGCCGCAACGTCAGGGGGTCGGAATAGGATACTCCGGAATCGGCCGGAAGCCCGAAAGCAAGCCGGGAGACACGCACCTGCGTCCCGACATTCGCCAGATACTCCGCCAGGTATCCGGCGGTGGCATCCCCTTCAATGTCCGTTGACACCGCGATGAGGACTTCCGAGAACCGTTCGCTCAGGACCCTTTCGCCCAATTCCTTGAATCGCAGCTTGTCGGGACCGATCCTATGGGTCGGCGACAATTTCCCGCCAAGGACATGGTATCTGCCCCTGAATGCGCCGGAAGCCTCTATCGGCAATATGTCGGCAGGCTCTTCGACAACGCATACCACAGTGCCATCCCTCAACGCATCGACGCACAGCCTGCACGGATCCTCATCCCGAACCGTAAAGGCCCCGCACCGTGAGCAGCACACTACCGAATCGCGTGCCGTCTTCAGCGCCCATGACAATGGATCAAGAAGCCTGATCGGCTCCCTGAGCAAGGCAAGGGCCGCCCTTGAGGCAGATCGTTTCCCAAGGCCAGGAAGCTTTGAGAGAATCCGCGTAAGATCCTCGATCGGAGCGATCATTTACTTGCCGAAGAGACCACCCATTCCCCCCGCCTGCATGACTTTGGCCATGTGTTCCTGGGTCGTCTTCTTTACGCTCTTCAGCGCACCATTGACTACGTTGAAAAGCATCGTCTCGAAACGGTCGTGCTTGCCTGCCGCCACCTCGGCCCACGTCTCGGGCGAGATGCTGATTCTCGAGATCGTGAAATCGCCCTTGGCCGTCACGGTGATGCCGCCGTTCGAATAGTCTACGCTGATCTTCTCTATCTCCTGCTGGATGCGCTTCGTTTCCGAACGCATCTGCATCGCCTGTTTCACCTGGTCAAAGATACCCATTATTATCCTTTATCACTTTCTTTTCAATATGTGTGGAAGCCTTAGCTGAACGACTGGCCGGAAAGTTCCTCGTAGGCCTTTACGTATATCTCCCTCGTACGGTTGATCACGTCATCCGGAAGCACCGGACCCGGCGGCTGATGGTTGAAATTGATGGAATCGAGCCAGTCGCGCACAAACTGCTTGTCAAGCGACGGAGGGTTCTTCCCCACGGAATATAGCGCCTTGGGCCAGAATCGCGACGAATCCGGCGTAAGAACCTCGTCGGCGAGGATGAGCGATCCATCCGCATCGATTCCGAACTCGAATTTGGTGTCGGCGATTATAACGCCATGCTCAAGCGCAAAATCCGCCGCCTTGGTGTATAGGCCGATTGTCGCATCCTTGAGCAGCTTCGCTGTCTCCGCCCCAACAAGCGCTTCCGTCTGCCTATAGTCGATAGCCTCGTCATGTCCGCCAATTGCCGCCTTTGTGGTCGGGGTGAATAGCACGGCATCAAGCTTGGATGCGTTCTGATAGCCTTCACGGAGCCTTTCGCCGTTTACGGTGCCGTGCCTTTGGTATTCCTTCCATCCGGACCCGGTGAGATATCCGCGAGCGATGCATTCAACCTCAACCATCTTCACCTTACTGACAAGCATGGAGCGTCCGCGGAGATCTTCCTTGTACGGCTGCAGTTCGGCCGGATACTCATCCACGTTGGCGGTGATGAGGTGATTCTTCATTCCAAGGAAATCCATCCAGAAAAGCGAAAGCTGGTTCAATACCTTGCCCTTGTCCGGAACACCGCACGGAAGGATCACGTCAAACGCGCTTATGCGGTCCGTAACGACCATGAGCAATTTGTCGCCAAGATCGTATACATCGCGAACCTTGCCGCTTTTGGACTGAATACCCGGAATTTCGCATTCCAGCAAAGCATGGTTTTTGTCGTATTTCATCAGTGCAGATACCTTTCAATAGTTTCCGTATTATACCATAAACGCCTAATCGAGTATGCGGTCGTAATTGCCGCCGCCCTCCCCGGACTCACCGGCGTCGCCGGCATCTACTGCGCGCATGGGCTTGGCCTTTGGCCGTTCCCCGAACAGTATCGTGCCGAGCCGCAGCCAGGTGGCCCCCTCCTCTACAGCAATCGGGTAGTCGCCGCTCATCCCCATGGACAGGCGGGGAAACTTTGCGCCGAACTCAACTTCCATCGCATCGCGCAGTTCCCGCAGGCCGCTAAAGCATGGACGGGTCTGCTCGATCCTCTCCTTCGGGAAGAACGGAGCCATCGTCATGAATCCCTCAAGGGTCAATGACGGACATCTGGACATGATGTGCTCGACCGCCATCGGCACATCCGAAGGCTTCATGCCGTCCTTGGATCGCTCACCCGAAGTGTTTACCTCAAGCAGGATGCGAGGCCGCTTCCCGATTTCTGCTGCGACACTCTCGATCCTGTCGATCAGCGGAACGGAATCCACGGAGTGGAAGCATTCGAAGATTTCGAGTGCATGGCGCACCTTGTTGCGCTGTAGGTGGCCAATCAGATGCCATTCCGGACCAGATACCGAGAGCGGCTGTTTCCACATCGCTTCCTGTACCTTGTTCTCCCCGACGATCTTTAGTCCGGCATCCCATGCCTCGCGAACCACTTCGGCGCCATGGGTCTTTGTGACGGCGATGATCTCCACGTCAGAGACATTCCTGTGCGCACGTTTGCACGCAACGGAAATCCTGTCCCTTACGCCTTCCAATATAGAGGAGAGTTCCTGCATGTCGGGCCGTCGGTCCTATTTCTTGAGATTGAAATGGGGCAAGCGCGTCAGGGGCGTCTTGACCGTAATCGTCGTGGGGCCGGTCACCTCGCTGCCATCGTCGGCAACCCATTTGCCGGGAGGGATCACCACCTTGCGTTCTGCCTGCCCCTTCTCAACTACGGGAGCCACGAGCAGGTCGTCCCCCATCATGAACTCATCGGATATCTCGCTGTAGCCAATCCCCGGAAAGTTGTACTCAAGGTTTCTGAGCATCGGCTCGCCCGTATGCCCACTCTGGCGGGCAAGTTCCACGAATTTCGGTGCGTATTTCTGCCGGAGCGCAACGGTATTCTTTACGATCTGCTGCTTCTCCTTGTCAAGCACGCGCCACGGCGATGCGGAGAACTGCATCATCGGGCACAGCGCATGCACCTGCGCCGAACGGACGTAGAGCTCGGGATCGAAGTCGCTGCCGGGCAGGAATGCCGTCCAAGAGCCGCCGCCGATCATGTCAGGGCACATGAACGGATGCCCGAGCAGCCCACCCGCGATCATGTCCGGCACCAGTGCCTGAAGCGCCTGCCAGGTATGGCTCTTGTCGTGCAGGCGCTCCACCACGGGCTGCCCCTGGAACCGCCAGGCGTTGCGGTATTCGCACACGGGGTATTCGAGGGCGAACCTGGCGTAGGCCAGAACCTGCTCTCCGCTTGTGGCGTCCTTCTTGGCGCAACGGTACCCACGGGAATAGTGCGGCACTGCGCCGCCGTCAAGCTTGAATCCGTCTGCGCCGAAATCGCGGACAAGCCTGTCGAGCTGCTCCTTGAACCATGCGCGTCCGTTTGGGTGCGTGAGGTCGAGCAGCGCGGAATAGCCGTTCCACCAGCTCGAAGCCGCCGGGACGTCGCCATCCATGAGGAATCCGCCCTTCGTCGGATATCCCTTGACGTCATCAGGATTGACGCCCCATGCGATCCGTCGGAAAGACGGCGAATCCATGCTTACCCATGGGCACATCCAGAGTATGACCTTGTACCCCATCGCATGAAGCTTGTCCATCATCCCCTTGGGGTCGCTGAAGCGGGCAGGATCGAACCGCCAATCGCCATATCCGGCCTGCCAGGTGTCGTCTATCATCAGGACGCCGGGCGGCAGACCGTTGTCCAGCATCGATTTCGCGTAGTTGAGGATGTCCTTCTCATTCTGGTGATACGTAAGCTCGATCCATGTATTGTACTGCGGCGCGGAAAAGAACAGCAGATCGGGCGTCTTGCCGTCGGACGGGAACCATGTGCCAGACGCATGCCTGAACGCATCGCGAAGCGTCTTGCCCGGATGGCGCATGATCGGCTTGGAGGTCGCGCATTCGACGGTGATGGTTCCGTTGGTCATCTTTATGGATGCCTGATCGTCGCACCAGATCACCCTTCCCTTGTCGGAGATCAGCATAGATGCCGATTGGTTGGAGTAGTTGTCCTTGCGCAGATCAATCGCCAGGCTGGTGCCGGACGTGAATGGCATCTTTGCGCCGAAGTGGTTCGCGGCTCCCCACCATTTCTCGTTGTTCAGCATCGCTACGTTCAGTACGTCGGCAAAGGAGCCGCCGGACACCGCCACAAGCATGGCGGAGAGAACTGACTTAATTACATTCGTTTTCATATGTGCACCGCCTTTCGATTCACGATTGCATTTTTGCCGAAGCATACCGGTCGTGGTTTGCGAAATCCTTTTCTATCAGGATGTCGCAAAAGCCGTAGTCAAACAGCATATGCCGCAAAGCCTCTCCTTGCCCCTCGCCTATTTCGAGGAAGATTGCGCCGCCCGGACGCAGCACGTTCATCGCGTCGCCCACGAACGCATCGTAGTAGTCCAATCCCCTTTCGCCGCCGACAAGTGCCGTTTTCGGCTCGAAATCGCGCACCCTTGGGTCCAGCCCTTCGTATTCGGAGATGGACACGTATGGCGGGTTTGACACTATGACGTCAACGGATTCCGGCTCGAATTCGTCGAGTCCGTCAGCGACAGCGAACTTCACCTTGTCGTCGAGTCCGCATAGCCTGGCGTTTTCCGTCGCAAGCGATACCGCATCGGCCGAGACGTCCGTGCCGAGGAAGATCCCGTCGCCAAGCTCTTTTGCGAGGCTCAGTATTATGCACCCGCTTCCCGTGCCAAGGTCGACGATGAACGGTCTGCCGGGCGCAGACGATGCGGGGGGCGAACCCTTCACGTGCCTTATCACCCGCTCCACGAGCTCCTCGGTTTCCGGCCTGGGGATCAAAGCCCTCCTGTCGCACTTCAGCGTAAGCGAACGGAAATCCCATTCGCCGAGCACATACTGCAGCGGTTCGCCTCCCGAAAGCCGCACCATGGCCCGGCGCATCGCGTCAAGGTGATTCTCCTGCACCGGCTCCTCGACATGGGAAACGAAGAAGCCCCGTCCGCATTTGAGGAGGCGGGCGGCCAGCAACTCGGCGGCGACCTGGGCATCCGGCACATCGTGTTGCCGAAGGTACGCCTCGGTGAGGCCAATGATGTCCTTCCAGGTC
>CAVFWS010000041.1:6562-7339 GCA_963626295.1 Clostridium sp. CAG:138 | reverse complement strand
CGTTAGAACGGCAGATCTTCCGTGTCGCCGGCGAGCACGTCGGCGGGAACGTCGGCAGGCTCCGGCATCGGTTCGGTCGAGGATCCGTCCGCATCGAGAAGCTCAAGGTTCAGCGCCGTGAGGTCGGTGAAGTAGCGGTTCTTGCCGGTCTTGGGGTCCTGCCACACGCGCCCGTCTATCGCAAAGCGGACTTTGGCGCGCTGGCCCTTCTGCACCTTGTCGAGCTTCGCGGTGTTGTCCTTCTTGAACGTAAAGGCAATGTGGTTGGGGTATTTCGTCTGCACGTCGCTGTCGTCGGTCAGCACGAGGTCCCGTTTCGTGAATCCGCTTGAAAAGGTCTGCAGCTCGCAGACGGTTTCGACGATGCCCGTGTATTCATAGATGGCTTGCATTTTGCTGAATTCCTCAATTGATCATGGTTGTTGTCTGAAATTAACCTGAAAGCGTCAGTGCCTGAAGCTGCGCTGCCCCGTGAATACCATCGCGACCCCTGCATCGTTGCAGCAGTCGATTACGTCCCAGTCCCGAATGGCGCCGCCTGGCTGGACGATGGACGTGATGCCCTCGCGGATGCCGACTTCCGCGCCGTCTCGGAACGGGAAGAACGCATCGGATACCATTGCGCATCCAATCAGCCCGCCCTTCTCCGCACGCGTCTGCTCCATGATTTCGGCCTGCTTCCTTGCTCCGTCTTCCTCTCCGAACGCAAGCCGCAGGTCGTTGTATGGCTTGTGGTACTTCTGCCAGGCGATCCAGTCCGCACGCTTCGTGTAGGCC
>CAVFWS010000041.1:0-6552 GCA_963626295.1 Clostridium sp. CAG:138 | reverse complement strand
GTGTAGGCCTTGTCCCTCGCGATCTCCGCCACGCCTACGCGATCCTGCTCGCCTGTGCCTATCCCGACGGTCGCCCCCTCCTTGACGTAAAGCACGGAGTTGGACGTCACTCCGGCCTCGACAAGCCAGCCGAAGACCAGATCCTCATATTCCTTTGCCGTCGGAAGCCGCTTGATCTTGTGCTCCTCATAGGACACAGCCCCCGTCGCCTTATCCGTTATCTTGCGGTTGCAGTACGCGGGAAGGAAGTCCTCGGGCCTGCGCGCATTTGCGCTGAACGACGTCTGCACCACGATGCCGCCATCGATGAGGCTCTTGAAGTCGACCACGTGCTTGGCCACGAACTCGGTGAGGCGCGACATGTTGCGGATCCTGAACACGCGCAGGTTCTTCTTCGCCGCGAACACGTCCATCACGCCCGCCGCGAAATCCGGGGCGACAACCACTTCGGCATAGTTCTCGCATATGAGCTTCGCCGTCTCGATGTCGCACTCCCGGTTGAGGGCGATCGCGCCGCCGAACGCGGCGAGCCTGTCGGCCTTGTTCGCGCGGTAGTACGCCTCGGCGAGCGTGGATCCGGTGGCTACGCCGCAGGGATTGTTGTGCTTGACGATCACGGCGCACGGCTTGTCCATCAGATAGCGCAGGATGTTGAGCGCATTGTCCGTATCTGTGACGTTGGTCTTTCCGGGATGCTTGCCGCTCTGCAGGAGCTCAGGCACGGACGCAAGGTATCTCCCCGGCTGGACCATCTCCACATCGCCAAGCGCAAGGTTGCCGTCCACCAGCCTGTACAGCGCCGCGCCCTGCCCCGGGTTCTCGCCGTAGCGCAACCCCTTCTTCTCGCCGGCGATGTCCCAGGTGACCTTCTCGTAGTGGAGGGTTTCGCGCTTGGCGCCATCAATGAACGAAATCTCCATCGTGGGTGCGAAACTATCCGCCTCGATGGTCTTGTACGCCTCTTTGAGATCTTTCACCTGCACTTCCCTCCGTTTGCCAGTCCGGCGGACACTCCCCGCCAACAAAACTTCGTATATTATAGCACATTTCGGATGTGCGCATTTCGGCTGAGCGCATTTGGCGTCAGCCCAAGGCAAGGCTACGATATTTTGCCGCGAGCATATCACGCCGTCGTATCGCGCAGCCCGAACCATCGGCGGCGCGGATCAGAAGCCGGGAAGGTCGAGCTGGCCAGCGACCGTCACCTTCCGCCCCTTGTCGAGGGAGGGGTCGGAAGTGTCGTAGACGACGAACTTGAAGCCCTGGAAGCGCTTGACGAGCTCTTCCCGTATGTAGTCCGACACGGCCTTCACGTTCCGGGCATCATCGTCGGAGAATCCTACGGACACGGGCCTACCCAGCCCGCCCGTGCGCTTCAGCACGTGGAAGACATGCTCCACGAAGTCCCTGATGGCGAATTCCTTGGCGAGTTCCGGGCGCTCGGCGGACGACGCCTCGGCATACTTCCCTCCGAAATCGCAATCCGACTCCAGCTGCCTGAAGAAGCCCGGATTCGTGACGGCATGGTACCGGCACATGGAGAGGTAGTAGTCGAGTTCCTCCTCGTCGCTGCCGAAATCGCTCTTCCTGTCAAGCCACCAGCGGTATCCGCGAAGCGAGCGCATCATGGACACGCGTTCGTCATCGGTAAGGACTTCATCGATGAAGATCTTCACGGCCTCGCGCAAGGTCTCCGGCGCGTGCCCCCTCGCCGTCACGATGGCGAAGATGCGCCCCTCACGCAACGTCTTGCGCAGCGTCTCGAAGCTCGGTCCGGGCTTTTCGCCGTCCCTGATGCGCCGGAGCGCCGCTTTCGTGTCGCGTATGAAGGATACGTCCCCGGATTCGGAGTCCACGACGTCGCTGAATTCCCTGAACGCCTCCTCGCGTCCGCCGGGCGGCAGCCTGTAGCGCGAGTCCGTGCGCACTATGGCGAACACGCTCGTCGAGACCTCCACAGGATGCCAGTCCCCGTCATCGCCACGCTCCTCGAGGTGTATCTTCGTGGGCATGTGCAGGATGTTGTCGTCCCAGTCGAATATGTAGTACTTGAAGTCGCGCGTCGCGACATCGTAGTTGACGTCAGGCCGGCATGGTTCCGTATCCAGCATGGGCTACCTCACCGTGACCGTCTCCACCATTACCCCCGGGGAATCGACGAGCGGACGCCCCTTCCCGTCCGCGAGCCACCTCGCGGTGCCGTCCGGACGTATCACGCCGCTGACGCCCGAGTTCCCGACGCGCACTATCGGAAGCCCCGTCTCGATCGCCCTGAGCACGGCCTGTGACGCATGAGCCTCCGCCTCCGCGCTGTCTGAAAACCAGCTGTCGTTCGTGATCAGCACGATCATGTCCGCCCCCATGCGCTTCGCGGTTGCCGCAAGCCTCGGGTCCGTGTCCTCGTAGCATATGAGCGGGGCTATCCTCACCTTGCGGCCGCCGCTCGCGGTGAACTCGAAGAGCCTGGGCTCGCCCGCGTGGAGGGATACGCCTATGGGAGAAAGGCGCTGGAGCGCCGGCAGCCACTTGTCGAACGGTATGTATTCGCCGAACGGCACGAGATGCTGCTTGTGGTACACCTGCGTGGAGACGGCTCCATTGGCGGCATCCGCCGAATAGAGGGCCGCCGCGTTGTACGTTCGGTTCGAGACGACGTCGTCGCCGCCCGCGATCAGCGCCTTCGCCCCGGAACGCGCCAGGAACTCGCGGGCGACGTCCTGCGCGCGGAACGAGCGCACCTGCCCGAACTCGGTCATTGCGGACTCCGCGAACACCACGATGTCTGGCCTGGCGGCGGCGGCAACGTCGACCAGCCCGGCGAACGCCTCGTAGGGGTCCTCGCGCGCCCCCGGCCTGAACACGCAGGGGGCATTCCTCTGAACGAGCGCTATCCGCACACCGATCGAATCGGGGGTGGGCTGCGCCGATTCCGCGACGATCCTGCCGCCCATGCACTGGCAGACGAGGACCGCAAGAAGCGGTAGCCCCGTCTCGCCCATCTGCGCGAGCCTGTTCCGCACACGCGATGCGCCGCCGCCCATCGCCGTGCCGCCCCCGAAAAGCGGGGCGGCGATGCGGATCATCAGCGTCGCGAACACGCCATTCATGAGGACCGCGAGAGCCGACACGAGATATACGCCGCCGAGGCGCGCCGGTGCGGCGAAGGACGGCATAGACGCGAACGCCGTGCCGAGGAAGTTCCACGCGAACCCCGTGAACAGCGTCGCTCGAAGCCATTCGCACCCGGCCCACAGGATGGCCTCGGCGAAGATGCAGAGCAGGGACGGCATCCCATGCCTGCGTCGCCCCACGGACCACACAAGCGACGCGAGATAGCCGAACAGCGCAAAGTACGCGGCGCACGCGGCGGAAAGCGCGAACCAGCCGAGGACAACAAGCGGCCAGGGCCCGTTGTTCTTTATTATCGCAGGCATCCACGATAGCGAAAGCCCCCAGTACGCAAGACCGAACACGAAACATGTGGCCGCGCCACGCAATGGCGACGTCAGCCTCACCGCCGCAAGGATGGGGACGAGCGCGACAAGTATCGCGAAAACCTCGGAATGCGGAGGATATGCCGCCCAGAGCAAAAGGGCCGACACCGCTGCGGCAAGGCCGCACAGAACGTTCTTCCTGCCCAATGCGAAGCCCACCCTACGAGACCCTCAGGAGGAAGTGGTTCTTCTTTCCGCTGCGGAACACGGCGATGCGCCCTTCCACAAGGTCGCCCTCGGAGAACGAGCGCTTGTCGTCAACCTTCGATCCGTTGAGCGCCAATCCGCCCTGGACGGCCATGCGCCGCGCCTCCCCGTTCGACTTGAACATCCCGGCCTGCGACGCCACCATGAACACAGGCCTGCCGAGGACTTCGCCTTTCGGAAGCGTTGCGGACTTCACATCCCTGAATATCGTCTCGAGCTCGGCGGCGCCCTTCCCATCTACCGAGCCGCCAAAGAGGGCGCTTGTGGCGTCCTGCGCAACCTTCAGTCCCGCCTCGCCGTGGACCAGCGCGGTAAGCTCCTCCGCCAAGGCCCTTTGCGGAATCCTCGCCTCGGGATTCGCCTTCATCTGCGCTTCGAGCGACGCAATCTCCTCCAATGGCTTAAGCGAGAACACCTTCAGGTAGCGTATCGCATCCTCATCCGCCGAACGGAGGAAATACTGGTACCAGTCGTATACAGACGTCATGGACGCATCCATGAACAGCGCGTTGCCCTCCGACTTGCCGAATTTCCTGCCGCTCGCGTCAAGGAGAAGCGGGAACGTGAGGCCGTATGCCGTCTTGCCGCGCATCCGGCGGACAAGGTCGGTGCCGGCCGTGATGTTGCCCCACTGGTCCGCCCCGCCGACCTCCACGGCGCATCCGTACTTGTCGAACAGGTGCAGGAAGTCGTTCCCCTGGAGTATCTGGTACGAGAATTCCGTGAACGTGAGCGCCCCTTCCGACGCCTCAAGGCGCTTCTTCACGGACTCCTTCGCGAGCATCTGCGGGACGCGGAAGTTCACCGCCACGTCGCGCAGGAACGCTATGGCCGAAAGCCCCGAATACCATTCGTAGTTGTCCACCATCACCGCCGCATTCGGGCCGTCGAAGTCAAGTATGCGCGAAAGGTTCTCCCGTATCCCCCTCTTGTTCTCCTCGACCTTCTCCACCGTGAGCATGTTGCGCTCCGCGCTCTTCCCCGAAGGGTCCCCAATCAGCCCGGTCGCGCCGCCGACCAGGGCTATCACCCTGTGTCCGGCGAGCTGGAGCCTGCGCAGCATCATGATGGAGACGAGGTTCCCGGCCTGGAGCGAGGCTGCGGACGGATCGAAGCCGCAGTAGATCGTCTGGGGCGTGTCGAGGAGATCTGCTATCTTGGGATCGGTGGCGGTCTCCACGAGACCGCGGGCCTGGAGTTCTTCAAAGAGGGTCATGCTTTGCCTTGTGTGTTTCTGCCTTTCGTCCGCATATTATACCACAAGTGCGGCGGCAATCCTTTGCCTGTCAGCAGTGCATCAATGACATTTCAACCGATTGGATGTTCGGCGTGGTCGAGCGTCCGCAGGAATCGCCCTTGAATCCAATGCTGGCCGGGGTAACCCCATATGAGAATCGCGATTTCATCCCCTTGATGGATATCCTGCCGTCGGTGGAGAGAGTCACTATCGCATGAATCGGATCGTCCCATCCCAATATGTGCTTGGCCTCCGCATTCGCCTTCCTGTATTCCTCGGGGTATTTGTTGTGGGCATACGCCGGTCCCACCCACTGGTAGTTTGCGGAATTGACGTCGAAGTAGAGGATGCCTTCCAGGAGCCGCAGGTTGTCGCAATGGTGATGCCCGTTCATCACCAGCATCACGCGCCCCGGGTGACGCTTGTTGACGTCATCAAATATTGCCCTCACCTCTTCGTCGTTTGAGCAGGAGCTTCCGAAATGCCTCTCGAAGCTCTGGTGCGAACAGACGACGCACGGATACGGGGACCCTTCAAGTGTCTTGCGCAGCCAGCTCAACTGCTCTTTCGGGACATAGGATATCTTGCCCTTCTTGCCATTCTTGAAATAGTTTCGGCCCGAATGGTGCTCGACGCGTCCATCCGCCCAAAGGATGTAGTTCGGGTCGACCACCACGAAGCGGAAGCCTCCCCGGTCGAAGAAGTAGTGGCCGCTCTCAAGGCCATACGCCTTCAAGGTCTCCTCGTGGGTGTTCCCGTCGTCATCATGGTTCCCGATCACGTGGTATGCCGGAATCCCGCACGTGCGGTAGCAGGCTATGTAGTCGCCAGCCGCCGCCGGACGATGCGTGAAGTCGCCAAGGTGAATGATGAAGTCGCACTTTTCGGACAGCGCATGATCAGTTATCCTGCGCAACCACTCCTTCGTGGAGTGCGGAAATATCCCTGGCGCATAGTGGATATCCGCGAATACGCAGAACTTAACTCCCCTTCCCTTGCCGGATGCGCACAACGGCATTGCGGCGGCCGCGGCGCCGATGCCGAGAAACTCACGACGATTCATTTGCTGTCTCCTTTTATTCATTTGCTGTCTCCTTTTAAAGAATTCGCGAATTATCTCTGGAACTACTGCTCTGCGGCGCTGGCCGGCAGGGCGAGCCGGAACCCGAAGATGTTGATGCGGTCGCGGGGCGCGTTGCCGGAGCGACGCGCAGCGCGGCAGTCGCCGGCGCCGTAGCGCCAGCCCCCGCCCCGAAGCGCGCGGGACGCCCCGGAGTCCCCGGAGAGGGTCTGGGCGGGGGCGGACGGATCGACGTTCACCGCGCCCCCGTGCGCCGTGACGTCCGCCTCGTACCAGTCGAGGCACCACTCCCACACGTTGCCGTGCATGTCGTAGAGTCCCCAGCTGTTCGGCGCGTAGGAGCCCACGACCGCCGTGCCGTTCGTCGGGCCGACGCCGCTGCCGGGGTCGACGTAGTTCTTCCCATCGGCGTCCAGCTTCTTGCCGCCGTTGCGCTCGTAGCGGCCCAGACGGCCAGGTTCGCGTCCGTGCCGGACGAGAGGATCGCCGAGCCGTCGCCCCAGTAGCCCGTGCCGTGCCCCGCCCGGCAGGCG
>CAVFWS010000040.1:1379-15786 GCA_963626295.1 Clostridium sp. CAG:138 | reverse complement strand
GTTCGTCAGGGAGTCCGTCGAGTCCGCCGGGTTCCAGGTGGCGGCGGCCGCCGCGAGCGTGGCGGACGCGAAAGCCGCCGCGCAGAACGCACGCGCGGCGGCGGGATTTGGCCAGGGCATCATCATCTTCATTGCATCTCCTTACAGTTAGGGTCGATGCGCATAATGATACCATTATTGTTTTTTTTTTCAACAGGAAAGTTGGTTGTGGCAGGGTCGCGCCTAACGCCTCTCGAATATCTGCAGCGTCGTGTGGTTCTGTCCGAAGTTGTGTTCGGTCCCCATGCGCCTGTATTTCCTCAGGAGAGCGTCAACATACCGCTGCCGCATCTCTTCGGGGGTCTTGCTCCCCTTGGGCGCCTCTATCGCGAAGCCATACCCGGAGACGGCGGCAAGCCGGCATGGGGCAGACGCTATGGTGCGCTCCATCAGCTCGCCGTTCAGCACATGCATGGCCGAGGCCTCTTCCGTTGACAGCGAGGGGAAATACGAAAACGGCCCCATCTCCATCCCCGGCGGCACCCTGCGCCCCATCTCCACCGCAAGATACGTATCCTGCGTGAGCAGCATGTCCCCGCCGGGATCAAGCGCCTCAAGCCTCCTTGCCACATCGCGCAGCTGCGAGAGCTCGCTGCGTTCCTTCCTGACGGACCAGAAACGGTCCTGCCCGTTCGTCATCCAGTCCTGCACAAGCGGAGATGCGAATGCGCACATGCCGGAGACGAGGACGGGGAACCAGCGCATCGCCCGGCTATCGGCACGTTCCGCGAACCATGCCGATATGAGCACCGCGAGTATCGGCATTATCGGCACCTCGTAGTCGTCGTACGGGAACGGTGCGCCCATCTGAAGGATGAACACGGCGGCAAAGCCGCAGCCCGCGATCCACCCGAGCCTCCGCGCACCGGGCGCCGGCCCGCCGCCATGGGCGTCCGCGTCCCGTCCACCGAAGAGCCACGCCGCAAACATCACGGCCCCAAGCGCAAGATACCCTCGCGCAAGGCGGCTCACGGAACCCGCCGCAAAGAATGCGTCGAATCCGCCGCGCCCGGCGTGGTACGCCTGGGCGGCGAGGAGTCCCCGGAGGGATTGCGCGTCAAGCGCGAAGACGCCATACACGAGGAAAAGACCGAGGGCGCCGCCCAAGCCAAACCAAAGCCAGTCCGGACTTCGGGGGCGCGACGCCAGGAGGCCGATCCCCACGACCACAAGCATGAGCGCGAGGGATATCCGCGTACCGCTCGCGAGCGCAAAGGACATCGCCGCCAGGAAGTTCATGCCCCTCGACAGGAGCAGGAATCCCGACATCACAAACAGCGCCCCCACCGCATACGTCTTGGGGATGGCCGTGAAATACACGTGGTAGAGGTTGCACGCGAGCATCGCGAACACGGTCAATCCGGCAAGTCCCCTGCGTTCCGGGGATACGAGCCGCCGGGCGAACGCCATGGCCATCAGCGTTGCCGCAAGCGAGAGGCAGACGGTGACGATCCTGCCCGAAAGGAGCCCATGCACAGGCATCACCGAATATATGAACGGGAACACGGGCCCCTGCGTAAAGAAGAAATCGCGGTACGGCAGGCGCCCCTCCCCGACAAGGCGTGCCGAATATAGGTACCATCCCTCGTCCTGGTTCAGTCCGCCCCACCAGACGGCGAGCACGGCGACGCACATGGCCACAAATGCGGCGAACAGGGCGGGCGCATGCCCAAGCAACAGCTCTCTAAATGTTTTCATTTGCGAAGGAATTATACCATAGACCCGCGTGCGTGACCCGCGGTCTGCCCCTTTGGATTTTCCGCTTGCATCCGAAACCCCGTTTTGGTATCTTCTTCCTCGGAAATTCATTGGGTTCCCTTCGGGCAACCGGAAGGAGCCTTGAAACTGTGCAAATGGTGGAGGTTTTTCCCAAGCGAAGTTAGCGAGCGGCCGCGATTAGCAATAATCGGCTCTTCTGTTGACGAAGTGGCGCGTCTTGAGGCTGAGCGACCGGATTCACCGAAATCCTGCGCAGGTTTTTTTGGAGCATTCTTTTCCAGGATGCCGACAGGGCCGGCGGTCAAACCGCCGGCCCCGTTTTCCTGCCATGGATGCCAGACCGCATCCGGGCTTCAGAACGGCATGAATACTATGCCGTATATGGACGCGGGCTTGCCGTCGGCGCTCCTCAGCGTGTGCCTTACCACGCTGTTGTAGTAAGCCGTGTCCCCCGGCCCAAGGACCGTGGTCTCGTTTCCATACGTAAGCTCCACCTTCCCGCTGATGCAGATGATGAGCTCCTCCCCTTCATGGGAGGACTGCATCGGCTTTGCGTCTGGCGCGAACTCCACACGAAACGGATCCATGTGGCGATCTGGCTTGCCGACGGCGAGCGAGTAGTAGCTGTATCCCGCCTCCGTCTTCCCGGAATGCGCCACCCTTACGGCGTCAAGCTCGTTCGCGCGGGTTATGATCGGATCAGGCTTGAACTGGTCGTCCATGAACGTGCCGAGGCGCTGGCCGAGTGCCCGCGACAGTTTCGTGAGCACGCCAAGGGCGGGAACTACCTCGCCCTTCTCGATCGAGTTTATGACATCCTCCGATATGCCGCTCTTCTGCGACAGATCGTATATGCTCATGTCAAGACGTTCACGGTATGTGCGCACTCGCGCCCCGACCTTTGTTTCATTGGCCATTTCGGTTATCCTTTCAATCGGACGATTCCTCGCTCCGCAAATTTTCGCGCATTATACCATTTCCGCGCTTCATTTGCAAAAGCCGTCCTTTCAAGCCGTCAAGCCGGGAAACGCACCCGGCAATGCCACATCCAGAAGAGATCCGTAATCCTCGAACAGGCGCGCGGGAACATTCTCGTGAACGCAATGGCGGCAAGCAATGACAAAGCCAAGGCGACGGCAATGCCATTGAACGTCACCACCGCGACCGATGCGCTCGCCGCAAGCAGGACATACACCCATGCCGGGAAACCGAAAACGCGGCATGACCTTACCCTGAACCGGTTTCCACCTGCCGGATCCGCGAGAAGAACCGTCCTGCGGCTCCGGCCGCCCTGCGGCGGGCCGAGCTCAAGGGGCACCGGATGCTCGGGCAGCCACCGGCGCCTCAGCGAAAAGCGCCTCTCCGCCCCTGCGACCCTCGCCACGAGGCTGCCGTCCGAAGGGTCGATGTCAAGGCTCGCCTGTACGGACGACTCCACCACAATGCACATCCGTCCCGGGGATTCGTCCATGCGCCGGGCGATCTCGGCGAGATATCCGGCCAGCTCTTCCGGCTCGGCATTACGTTCCGTAATCCATACATGAACCGGCAGGCGCATCGCGAATCCCCATAGGCGCGTCAGCGACGTCTTTCCCTCATCTCATGGTAGTCGGAGAAGCCGCCCTCGAACCAGCAGGTCTTCCCGCCGCCCTCAAACGCAAGGATGTGCGTCGCGATGCGGTCGAGGAACCAGCGGTCGTGCGAGACGACCATCACGCATCCTCCAAAGTCCTGCAAGCCTTCCTCAAGCGAGCGGAGCGTCGCCACGTCGAGATCGTTCGTAGGCTCGTCGAGAAGGAGAAGGTTCCCGCCGCTCGTGAGCAGCTTCGCGAGGTGCACGCGGTTGCGCTCGCCGCCCGAAAGTACCCCCACCTTCTTCTGCTGCTCGGGTCCCCTGAAGTTGAAGCGGGAGCAGTATGCGCGGCCGTTCATCATCGTCTCGCCGGCAAGCCGCACGAATTCGCCGCCGCCGGTAATCTCCTCGTACACGGTATGGTTGGGGTCGAGTTCACCGCGAAGCTGGTCGACATACGACAGCTTGACCGTCTCGCCGACGCGCAGCGATCCCGAAAGGGGCTTCATCTCGCCGGTGATGAGCTTGAACAGGGTCGTCTTCCCCGCCCCGTTCGCGCCGATCACGCCCACGATTCCGCCACGCGGCAGGTCGAACGTGAGGTCGTCGTATAGCACCCTGTCGCCAAAGCCCATCTTCACGTGCTCCGCCTTCACGACGAGGTCGCCGAGGCGCGGACCCGGCGGGATGCGGATCACGAGGTCGTCCTCGCGGGCGCTCACCTGCTGCTTCTGGAGCTCCTCGTACCGCTTCACGCGGGCCTGCGCCTTCGAATGGCGTCCGGACGGGTTCGTCTGTATCCACTTCAGCTCGTTCTCGAGCAGTTTCCGGCGGCTGTTTTCGGCCTTGGCCTCGCGTTCGAGATACGCCTGCTTCTGCTTGAGCCACTCCTCGTAGTTGCCCTTGTATGGATAGCATATCCCGTGGTCGAGCTCCAGTATCCAGTCCGTGACGTCCGACAGGAAATAGCGGTCGTGCGTGACGACGATGAGCGTACCCTTGAAATCCTTGAGGTAGGTCTCCAGCCGGAACGTGGTCTCCGCATCGAGGTGGTTCGTCGGCTCGTCGAGGAGCAGCACGTCCGGGTTCGTAAGCAGCAGCCGGCATATCGCCACGCGGCGGCGCTCGCCGCCGGAAAGCACCTTCACGGGGGTGTCTCCCGGAGGACACCCCATGTCCGCCATCGCCCTTTCCACGAGATTGTCGATGTTCCAGTAGTCGTTCGCGTCTATGACGGCCTGGATGCGCTCCATCTCCTCGGCGGCCTTCGGGTCGTCCAGCCGGCAGCAGAGATCCTCGTAGCGCTCGACCATGGAGCGGGCCTTCTCGGCACCCTCCGCGACGACCTCCGCGACCGTCTTCGAGTCGTCGAGCTGCGGCTCCTGCGGCAGATACCCGATGTTGGTGCCCTTGGCGACCTGCACAGTCCCCATCAGGTCCGTGTCGATGCCGGCAAGCACCTTGAGGAGCGTGGACTTGCCCGCGCCGTTGCCGCCTATCACGCCTATGTGCGCCCCGTAGAAGAAACTGAGGTTGACGTCCTTAAGGATCGTCTTCGTGCCAACCTGCTTCGTCACGTCAATCAGACTGAACTGATACTCGCCCGCCATTTCATCTCCTTTTTAAGTCAAATTCTTTTCCGCCGATCTCATCCGCCCGCCGCCGGGCGCGACGCGCTCATGCGCAGACCTCTATCGTCCGGCACCCCTCCCCGTCGCCGTACGAAAAGCGTACGCGCTTGGCATTTTCCGGAATCAGGGCGCCGGCGCGGTCTGGCCACTCCACCACAAGCACCGCGCCGCGGGCAAGGTAGTCCTCCCACCCGACCTGAAGCACGTCGTCCTCGTCATGGAGCCGATAGAGATCCATGTGCACGACAAGGAACCGGTCGGACGGATGCTCGGACACTATGCAGAACGTGGGGCTGACCACCGCCCGTCTGGCGCCTATCGCGGAGCACAGTCCCTGCGTGAAGGTGGTCTTGCCAGACCCGAGGTCTCCCTCGAGGCACACCACGTCGCCAGGCGCGAGGGTTTCCGCGAATCGCCTTGCGACCTCCCACGTCTCCGCCTCGCTGCGGGTCTCGAATCTCATCTTTTCCAACGTCCTGAAGCCTCCGTGCCCACGCCTGCCGGAGACATCCGACAATCCGTGGGACGCGGGGAATTATACCACAATTGGATTTGCGATTTGCGATTGCATTTGGCCATTTAGGCGTTGATTGATTCAGGGGCGCACCTGTTGCGACCGAAGTGGGCAGTGGCAGATGGGGGCAGACGGTCCTCGTCGAACCGCCTCAGGCACTGCCCACCAAGGCGAGCAGGATGTCGCGCGCCCAGCGGCGGCAGAGCGCGAACTGGCGCCACGAGAACGACTCGTTCGGCGAGTGGATGCGGTCCTCGCCCTGTCCGAACCCGACGAGCAGGGGCGCGGCGCCGGAGATCCGGGCGAGGGTGGATACGATCGGTATCGAGGCGCCGTCCCACTGGAACACCGCCCCCCTCGGATCGATGCGTCCGAGCACGTCCGCCGCGAGCCGGAACGCCGGGCTTTTCAGCGGCAGGCGCATCGCCGGCGCATCGCCGGTCACATCCTCCACGGAAAGCGACATCCCCGCCGGCGTGTGCCGCTTCAGGTGGCGCACGACAAGATCCATGCACTCGGCGGGGCTCTGCCCGGGCACAAGCCTCATGGAAAGCTTCGCGATGGCCGAGCACGGTATGACGGTCTTCGAGCCTGGCCCGCCATAGCCGGAATGGACCCCGTTCACCTCTATCGTCGGACGGAAGGAGTTCCGCTCCGTCACGGACTTCCCCCTCTCGCCGCCCACGGGCGCGACGCCCATCTCCCGCTCGTATTCCTTGTCATCCATCGCCGCCGATTCGGCCAGCTCCAGCTCCTTGGCGGACGGCGGCTCCACATGATCGCAGAACCCACGCACCGCTATCGAGCCGTCCGGATTGTGCAGGGAGGCGAGAAGTTTCGAGATCCCCTGCGCGGCGTTCGGCGCAATGCCGCCGTACCGTCCCGAATGGAGATCCATCTTGGCGGACGAAAGCCTGACGGTGAAGTGGACCACGCCCCGCAGTCCGGCGACTATGGCCGGACGCAGATCCGAGGCCGCGCCCGTGTCGCATACGAGAAGCACATCGGCGCGCAGCCGATCCCTGATCTCCCCGGCGACCTTCGCCACGGCCGCACTGCCGCTTTCCTCCTGTCCCTCAAGCAGGAACTTCACCGTCGGCATCGGCCCGGTGTGCGAGGCAAGGAAATCGCGCAAGCCGCACAGGAACGAGAAGAACTGCCCCTTGTCGTCCTGGACGCCGCGGCAATAGACGCGCCCATCCCTTTCGGTCGGCTCGAACGGCGGCGATGTCCATTCCTCTATCGGGTCTGGCGGCTGCACGTCATAATGCCCGTAGAAAAGGACAGTCGGCGCACCGGGGTCGCCAGGCCTCTCGCCGAACACCACCGGGGGGACCGCAGAGACTCCGCTTCCCTCGGGAAGCAGGAGCGTGGCGTCAGCCCCTATCCTCTCGAGCCATCCCTTCAACCACATCGCGCACTGTACGCAGTCCCGCAGACGGGTCGGATCCGCCCCTACGGTCTGGAACCTTAGCAGCTCGAAGTATTCGCCCGATTCTCTGGAGTTCGGCCTTGCGTCCAAATTCTCTTTCATAGTCTCCATCAGCCATGCTTGCCTTCCCTTTAACGACACCGTGCCATACGCCATGCGGGAGGATCGTCAGAACGAATACTGCACCCCCGCCCCGACCGTGTACGCCATCGCGCATCCGCCATCCAGGCCAAGCGTGGACTGGGCGTCAAACCGCAGGGACCAGCTGTCCGTAAGGTGGTAGAAGGCGCCGATTCCGGCAGAAGGCCCCACATTGCCGCCGATCCAGCCCCGCGCGCCGAAGGTCAGGAACGGATCGAGGCGTTCGTACCCGTACATGTGCCACAGCCCCTGGACGCCGAGTCCGGCGCAGTCCTCAAGCCACGCCGCATCGGCCTCGACGGCGAGCGATTCGGTGAGGTAATACCCTATCCGCGCCGTGGCGCCGCCGAGTCGGCGCATCGCGCTTCCGCCCTGCGGCAGGACCATCGTTCCGGCGGTCCCCACGTACCGGCGGTCGAACTCGTACTCGCCATCATCTTCCGACGCCACCGACGGCGATGCCGCACCGACTGCGGCGATCGCCACCAATGCCAGGCGCCTTACCGTACGTCCCGCGTTCATGACCTCTTGACCTTATCCTTTCCCGGCTTGCTATCAAACACGGCGGACCCTATTGGCCTGCCGCCCGCGCCGAACAGGGCCGCCGCGCCGCCGATAAAACCCCTTCTGCTGAACCTGACCATATCATTCCTTTCCCTTGCCGTTGCAGTCGCATCTTACGCCGTCTTTACGAACTCGTCCATGAGCGCCGCCATCATCGGCTTCGCCGCCTCCGACGACTCCATCACCTCCGCGTGCGCGAGCGGACTGGAAGATATCCCGGCGGCATAGTTCGAGACGAGCGAAAGCCCCGCCACGCGCAGTCCGCACGCCTTTGCGAAGACGGCCTCCGGCACGGTGCTCATGCCCACGATGTCCGCCCCCATGTGGTCATACGCCCTGATCTCTGCCGGGGTCTCGTACACCGGGCCGCCAGTGAACGCATAGACCCCTTCCATCACGCGCTGCCCAAGCCGGCGCGCCGCGCCGAGCAGGAGGTCGCGGTAGTGCTTGTTGTATATCTCCGACATGTCCGGGAATCGCGTCCCCCAGCCTTCCACCACCGGGCCTATCAGCGGATTTATCCCGAGTGTGTTGATGTGGTCCTTCAGGATCACGAAATCCCCTGGGCGCAGCGCGGGGTTTATGCCGCCGGACGCATTCGTGAGGAGAACCATCTCCCCGCCCATGCGCCTCACGAGCTCGATCGGCATCACCACGGTCTCCCAGCCGACGCCCTCGTACCAGTGCCGCCGCCCGGCGAACGCGGCGATCCTCTTACCGCGGTATTCGTAGAGGATGAACTCGCCGGAATGCCCGCACACGGTCGGCTCGCCCATCCCCGCTATGTCGGCATAGGAAATGCGGCAAAGGATCTTGTCCTTCCTCAGCGTGTCGCCCCACCCGCTGCCGAGCACCACGGAGATGTCCGGCGGAATCCTGAAGCACTCGTCCGGAAGCGAATCCGCAGCCTTGTCGAAATAGTGCAAGTCCATAGTCCCTCCTATCTGTCAAACACAATTGCCTTGTCCATGTCCGGCAAAAGCCGGACCACGTCACCATTCTTCACATCCATCACGCCCGCCGAATTGCGGTCCAGCATCCTCACCGTGACCCTTGTGCCGCGGTCTGCCGTCACGCAATGGACGAGCGTCTCGCATCCCAACGGCTCCACGAGATCGACGGTCGCGACGATCCCGACCGGATCGGCAGGTCCGTCCCGAGGAGACACCTTCTCCATCCCCATGTCCTCCGGCCTCACGCCGACGACACGCCCAAGGTCAAGGACGCCGGGCGGGAACAGGTTCATGGGCGGCGTGCCGATGAACGACGCGACGAAGGTGTTCGCCGGATGGCGGTACACCTCGAGCGGCGCCGCGGCCTGCTGTATGCGGCCGCCGTTCATCACGACGATGCGGGTACCCATCGTCATCGCCTCCGTCTGGTCGTGCGTGACGTATATCATCGTCGCGCCGAGGCTCCGGTGCAGGCGGACAATCTCCGAGCGCATCTCCACGCGCATCTTCGCGTCGAGGTTGGACAGCGGCTCGTCGAAGAGGAACACGCTCGGGTTGCGCACTATGGCGCGGCCGAGCGCGACGCGCTGCCTCTGCCCGCCGGAAAGGGCCTTCGGGAGCCGTCCGAGGTATGGCGTGAGCCCAAGCGTCTCCGCGGCCGCCGCCGTGCGCCTTGCTATCTCTTCCTTCGGCACATGGCGGAGCTTCAGCGCAAAGGAAAGGTTCTCGCGCACGGTCATGTGCGGATAGAGAGCGTAGTTCTGGAACACCATCGCAATGTCGCGGTCCTTCGGCGGGAGCGAGGTCACGTCGCGCCCGCCGATGGATATCGTGCCGGACGTGGGGACCTCAAGGCCCGCCACCATGCGCAGCGTGGTGGACTTCCCGCAGCCGGACGGGCCCACGAGGACGACGAACTCGCCGTCGGAAACCTCAAGCGAAAAGCCCTCCACCGCAGGGGCGTCGCCGCGCGAGTAGACCTTGCAGACGTTGTCGAAGAAAACTGTTGCCATAAAGCGACCGGAATTTTACCACAAAACGACTCCGTTGTGGTATAATTCGCGTCCATTGATGGGCCCCTGTAGCTCATCTGGACAGAGCAACTGCCTTCTAAGCAGTGGGTAGGAGGTTCGAGTCCTCTCAGGGGCGCCAATAGTGTGGACCCGTAGCTCAGTCGGTCAGAGCAGGTGACTCATAATCTCCGGGTCGTGGGTTCAAGTCCCGCCGGGTCCACCAGATTTCCCCTTGGCATACGCTATTTTAGATTTGCGATTTTTCGATTTGCGATTTACGATTGCATTGGGGGATTTGGTTATTGATCGCAACGCTACCCACTACCCACTATCATCTACCCTCTATAAACCTAAACACGGCAGTTGAAAATCGATTTCCTCACACGGAGGCACGGAGACACGGAGAAATGAGGTTTTTAGTCATTTCATGCAATTACATTCTCCCGTATGCATATACATCAATTCACCCAACGGGTGAAAAACCACGATAACCCCATGGCCACGATATCTTGCAGAAACTCCGTGCCTCCGTGTGCAATTATAATGATTCGGGTGTACTCCAACTGCTTTTTTTAGGATAAATCCTCAAATCCTCAAATGGCCAAATGCAATCGCAAATCGAAAAATCGTAAATCGTAAATCGAAAACCCCAACCTCCACTTCCTACCGCTTGCTGAGCATGTCGGTGATGGCGGAGAGGAACTGGTTGGCGTCCGTGAAGTTGCGGTACACGCTGGCGAAGCGTATGTAGGCGACCTGGTCGATCTTGTGGAGGCGATCCATGACGAGCTCGCCAAGCCGCTCCGAGGCGACCTCGTCCCCGTCGATCTCCGAGATGACGCCGTCGATCAGGTTCCTGATCTGCTCGTCCGACACGGGACGGTTGCCGCACGCCACCCTTACGCCGCCCTCAAGCTTCCGCCTGTCGAACGGCTGTCGGCGCCCATCGCGCTTCACCACGATGACCTCGTCCCGGTCGACCTCCTCGTGCGTCGTGAACCTGAAGCCGCATGACAGGCATTCGCGCCTGCGGCGGATCGCGGCGCCGTCCCGCACGCTGCGCGAATCCAGGACCCGATCCTCCTCATTCCCGCACTTCGGACACTTCATGCGGTCACTTTCCGTTCGGGCACATCGTGCAGTGGCGGCAATCGAGGTTCACCGGCATTGGCGGCAGCTCGCCCCTGCGGCGGGCATTCCATTCGCCGATGCGGTTGAAGAGCGCGAGCACGAGGCCGAACACGATGAAGCCGCCGGCGGGGAGTATCGCAATCGTTATGCACTCTCCGGCAAACTGGCGGATTGCCCCTATCAGCGTCAGCGAAAGCGTGAACCCGATGCCTGAGCCAAGGCCATCGGCGAGCGACGGCAGGACGGGGTTCTTGCACGCGAAGGCCTCCGCCCGCCCGAGGATGATGCAGTTCACGACGATAAGCGGGATGAAGATCCCGAGGGACTCCGACAGCGACGGCAGGTATGCCTGCATCAGCATGTCGACCGTGGTCACGAAGGCGGCGATTATCACGATGTAGCACGGTATGTGGACCGCATCCGGGATGAGCTTGCGCAGCGCGGATATCAGCCCGTTCGAGCAAACGAGCACGAATGTCGCGGCGCAGCCCATGCCAACCGCGTTCTCGATGGATGTGGTGACCGCAAGGGTCGGGCATAGCCCGAGGACAAGGCGGAACGTGGGGTTGTTCCTGAATACGCCGTACCAGAATGCCAACAATGTCTTCATATGCCGCAGATTATACCAAAATCGGGCGAGGTTGTGGGAGGCGACATTTTCATCGCCGCCGACCGGCATCGCTCACTTCATGCTCGGCAGTACCATGCCCCGCAGGATGACCTTCTGGCACAGCAGAAACACGAGGGCGGTGGGGATGGACACGATGACGAACCCGGCCATCACGCACCAAGGCTGCCCAGCCATCTCCTGGCTCATCTGGTACATCCAGACCGCGATCGTCCACTTGGACTCCTTCTGGCACACGAGGAATGCCCACTCCCACGAGTTGTACGCCGCCACGAAATGGTTCAGCGCGTTCACGGCGAGGATCGGCGTGGTCATGGGGAGCGTTATCTTCGTGAACACGGTCCACTCCCCTGCGCCGTCGATGGAGGCCGCCTCGTAGAGTTCACGGGGAAGCGCATCGAAGAAGCCCTTCAGGATGAAGATGCCCATTCCGCTCGCGACGGTCGGCAGCACGAGGGCCGCGAGCGTGTTCACGAGACCAAGGTCGCGGATGAGGAGAAAGCCGGGGATCGCGGTCACCGCCGCCGGGAACGCCATCGTTGCAAGCAGGAAGAGTATGATCCCCTCCGTGCACCTCATCCTGAAGCGCGACAGCGCGTACGCGGCGAGCGGATTGACGAGAAGCGACGCAAGCACAGAGAACAGCACGAGCAGGAGCGTGTTCCAGAACGCCTCGCCGCGCAGGAACAGGTACTGCCCGACAAGCATGTAGCTGCCAACCGCGCCGACAAGGAAATCGCGCCGCCCATGCTCGATGAACTGCACCGCAATGGCCTTGCGCAGCCCATCGCGGACCGCCCCCGGATCGGCGCCGGAGGCCACTGCCGGAATCGTGCGGCACAGGTAGTCGCCCCGCTCCACCATGCGCTTGCGGTAGGAATCCTTGAACCGGCACCACAGGTCGTACTTCTCGTCGCCCACGGGGGGGACCCATGCGGCGTCCGACACGGGAAGGTGAGTCTCGGCAAGGAACGACGTGAGGAACGACCCCGTGAACGGCTGGACGTCGCGGGGGTCGTAGTTGCACTCCGTGCGGTGTATGTCCCACGCGGCGGACAAGTCGCGGTACCTCTCCGCAGCCCGCCTCCATTCGGCGTAGACGGCCCGGTTCGTGAGCGGGTCGAGCATGGCATCGGCAAATGCGTCGATGCCGGCCTTGTCCTGCGCGACGGACTGCCATGTAGTCCACGATTCCGGCGCCTCCGGGAACACGTCATGCGGGAAACGCGGGAAATACGTCGCGACCGACCGCATGAACCTGTCGTTCCGGTTCCACAATGCGCGGAGCACGGGGGCGTGGCGGGCATAGTCGTAGTTCGAGGCGAAGCTCGATGAGAGCATCACCATGAACGGAAGCACCATGGTGACGCCGCCCAAGGCCAACAGCGCATAGACCGCCGCGAGGAAGAGCCTGCCCTTCCACGTCCTCCGCTCTGCCGGCAAAAGCGCAGCCATCGGTGGTGCGGCTACCGCCCAAGGCGGGGTCAGATCATCCTCAGGCGAACCGGCGCCTCGGACACTACGCCCGACGCCCTGATCTCGTCGAGCGCCGACTCGAGGTCTGCGGTGCGCGACCTGTGCGTAAGCACGACCACCGGAACCTGCGCGCCGTCGCCGCTGGACTTCTGCGAAGCGGCGGATATCGACACCCCATGCCTGCCGAGCGCGGTGGCGACCGCGCCGAAGGCCCCAGGCCTGTCCTCGAGCATGAAGCGCAGGTAGAAGCGGGAGACGATGTCGCCGGCGGCGCGGAGCCTGGTCACGCCCTCTCCGTAGGTGGGCGCAGCCCGGCTGTAGCGGGTCTCGCCATGCGCGATGTTGCGGGCGATGTCGCCGATGTCGGCCACGACCGTGGAGGCGGTCGGCGCGCGGCCGGCCCCGCGGCCGTAGTACATGGTGTAGTCGCTCATGTCGCCGTTCACCATCGCCGCGTTGAACACGCCATTGACGTTGGCCAGCATGTGGGAGAGCGGGACAAGCGTGGGATGCACGCCCACCTCGACCTCTCCGCCGTCGCGCGCAACGCACGCGAGGAGCTTGATGCGGTAGCCGAAATCAGCGGCATACTTCACGTCGTCGCCGGAAAGGCTGCGGATGCCCTCCACCTGCACCTGGTCGAGCGTGGGCTGGAACCCGTAGGCGAGAGCCGCGAGTATGCAAGCCTTGTGCGCGGTGTCGAAGCCGTCGATGTCGAGGGACGGGTTCGCCTCGGCATACCCAAGCTTCTGCGCATCCTTCAGTATCTCGTCGAAGGGCTTGCCCTCGTTCTCCATGCGCGTGAGGATGTAGTTGCACGTGCCGTTGAGGATGCCGTGTATGGAGTTGATCTCGTTTCCGGCGAGCCCTTCGCGCAGCACGCGTATGATCGGGATGCCGCCGCCGACGCTCGCGCCGAAGTAGATGTCCACGCCCTGCGCGGCCGCGGCGTCGAATATCTCCCTGCCGTACTCGGCAAGCAGCTTCTTGTTCGCGGTCACGACGCACTTCCTGGCCGCGATCGCGTCGAGCACAAGCTTCCTGGCTATGCCGGTTCCGCCGATCGTCTCCACGACGATGCCGATGCCGTCGTCGGCGATCACCGACGACGCGTCGGTGGTGAGCACGCCCGCCGGCACCGAGACGCCGCGGTCCGTCGTGATGTCGAGATCCGCGATGCGCTTGAGGACGATCTTCACGCCAAGACGCCTGGACATCACCTCGCCATGCTCAAGCAGTCCCTGCGCAACGCCCGCGCCGACCGTTCCGAATCCAAGTATACCTACTCCAACTTCTTTCATCGCCTCATGTCTCCTAAAAAATTTTTGCGTATCATACCATGATTTCGCACTTGCGGCAAATGCGTTTTCCGTCTATAATATGGATGTATTTCGTTTTGGAACATAATGGAGTCTGAGAAAATGGCAAATATCAAGAAACCGCTGGTGGCATCAATCGCAATCCTGGCCGTCGTTGCCGGGGCATTATACGGGGCGCTTCTGCTGATGCGGGAAGATCCTGAGCAGGTGAAGGCCACCCGGAAGGCCATCCGCAAGGAGTTCCGCGCCGCGCCGATGGCCGAGATGGCGAAGC
>CAVFWS010000040.1:0-1369 GCA_963626295.1 Clostridium sp. CAG:138 | reverse complement strand
GGCCGATACCGACCGCCGCATAAGGGAACTGATCGACTTCTCGCAGCACCTCATCGACACGAAGAAGCTCTCCGAGACCGAGAAGAACTCCCTGTGCGAGCGCCGCCTCGACGGATACTTCATGATGGGCGACTACGACGGGGCGATCGGGATCCTCGAGGGCGAGGGGATCGCCGGCCGCTCCGAAGGCTGGTGCAGGAGCACCGCCGCAAAGCTGCGCGCGCACAAGGCGATGGAGGCCAAGCAGAACAGGGAGGCCATTAGGGAGCTGTCCGTGTTCATCGGCTATATGCTTTCGGACGAGATGAAGGACTTCGAGGATTCCGACCCCGCGAACGGCGTGATATATTCCCGCGAATGGGTCGCCGCGAAGAACTACATGAGGTGCAAGGCCCTTGCCGAAGCCGATGGCGACGCAAAGGGTGCGTCCGAATTCGAGGCCAAGGCCAAGCCTCTCTACAAGGCCGCCCTCGACAAGGCCAAGGAAGACAGCGTATCCCTTGAAGAGCTCAAGAAAGAAATGAAGTCGTACGGTCTGTGAAGTTCGTCTACCTGTTCATTGATGGCGTTGGCGTCGCACCCCCTTCGCCCTACAACCCGGTGAACCCCGAGGTGTGTCCTGCGCTTTGCAGGCTGATCCATGACCACGGCAAGCCCATAGACGCCAATCTGGAGGTCCCCGGCCTTCCGCAGTCCGCCACGGGGCAGACCACGATGTTCACCGGAGTCAATGCATCCCGGTTCATGGGGCGGCACTGCGAGGGGTTTCCCGGCCCCGGGCTTAGGGATCTGATCGGCAGAGACAACCTGTTCCTCAGGATGAAGGCGATGGGCAAGAAGGTCAAGTTTGCGGATGCGTACCTCGTGGAATCCGCCGACGAGCTCGAGGCGAGGAGGTTCAAGTCCGTGACTACGGTCATGGCCCTCACGATGCCGGAGACGGTCTCCACAGTGTCGGATCTCGCCGAGGACGGCGCCGTACTCCAGGACCTCACCCGCGAGACGATACGCGACAGGTACCCGGACATCCCCGTCATAGACCCGGAGGACGCGGCGAGGCACCTGTTCGACATGATAAGCGCGAACGACTTCACCCTGTTCGAGTATTTCCAGACGGACGTCGCCGGCCACTCTATGGACTACGAGCGCGCGTGCGCGGTGCTCCGCGAGTACGACGCATTCCTCGCCACGCTCATTCGCTACACCGAGGCGGCCGGCGTGACGCTGCTGATGACGTCCGACCACGGGAACATCGAGGCCGTAAACGAGCGCGGCCACACGCGGAATCCAGTCCCCTTCATCGCATTCGGCCCGAAGGAGGCGGAGATCCGCGACCGGGTGAGTTCGCTCGTGGACGTCACCCCCACGA
>CAVFWS010000039.1:0-16088 GCA_963626295.1 Clostridium sp. CAG:138 | reverse complement strand
CACTTTGTCTTATCACCATCGCGGATTTTTGAATTATTGTGTTGCATTTTTCGGGGGGGGGGGGTATAATTGCACTCACTTTAAGGGGAGGTGTGCAATGTCGAGAGGAATCATATCCGATGCAGGGCCGTGCGCCACAATGCCGCGAAAGCGGCGCGTGCCCGTCGTGGCGATTGCAGTAGCTGCGTTCGTTGCCGCCGAGGCATACGCCTGGCGCAGGGACAACGTCGCCGTGCAGGCGTCGGACGCATCTTCCTGCATCCTCAACGGGGATCCCGTTGCCAACGGACTGGCCGGCGCATTGTCGTCAGGCGTTTCCGCAGCCTGCGCGATAACGGGCGGAACGCTCCACGGCGCCTCCGACGGCGATGCGTCGATAGAGTCGCGTACCCTCACTCGGGAGGCATCGGCGCCGCTGGACTGCGACTTCACGCCGATGGGCGGCGTGATCATCGTTCGGTGATGGGGCGGAGGCGCACGGCACGGGGATGGACGCCTCTTCCTGGATGGATCTAACGGAAACAAGAAAGGAACGCGCATATGAAGAAGATGATGACCTTTGCCGCCGGCGTGGCGGCGGCGGTGGCGATGGCCGACCTGGTGCCCGTCGTCTCGAACGTGACGATGACGCAGCCGGCGGATCGCCGCAAGGTGACGATCTCCTACAGCCTCGCGAACGCGGCGGCGATCGTCACTCTCGACGTGCAGACGAACAGGACGGGCGCGGCGACGTCCGTGGAGTCTGACTGGGTGTCTATCGGCGGCGACAACATCCGCCACGTCTCGGGCGACGTGTGGAAGAGGGTCGAGGCCGGAGACCGCGCGATCTACTGGCGGCCGGACCAGTCATGGAGCGGTAGGAAGGTAGGCAACGCGCGCGCCAAGGTCACCGCCTGGAGCCTCGACAATCCGCCCGACTACCTGGTCGTCGACATCTCGGAGACGGGCGGCGCGGGCACGGAGAGGTATTATCCCGCCGTCGGATTCCTGCCGGGCGGGCTTCTTGCGAACGCGGACTACCGGCTCGGGAAGATCGTGATGCGCAAGATCGCCGCCAGCGGCGTGGAGTGGCAGATGGGCGGCGCTCCGACGGAATATGGCTACACGGCCAAGACGGACAAGCTCCACGTCGTCACGCTGACGAACGACTACTACATCGGCGTATTCGAGGTGACGCAGACGCAGTACGAGATCTTGCAGCCCAGCTATGCGGATTCTGGAGCACCCACCTGCAAGGCGGATCGGGCGATGCGTCCCGTGGAGACGGTGTCCTATAACGAGATTCGCCATGCGGATCACGCGAAGTGGTCAAACGCGAGGACCTACGACTATCCGGCGGCGCCGAATCCCGGCTCCTATCTCGGGCGCCTTCGAGCGAAGACGGGGCTTCTCTTCGACCTGCCGAGCGAGGCGCAGTGGGAGTTCGCCTGCCGCGCCGGCCACGGCGTGGGCAAGTGGAACGATGGCTCGGCTGTCAGCCTTTCGGGGGATTCGTCTACGGACGCGAATCTCGATGCGCTGGCCTGCTATGGCGCGGACGTGACGGCCGTCGTCGGATCATACAGGCCGAACGGCTGGGGACTCTACGACATGCACGGCAACGTGTGGGAGCTGTGCCTTGACGTGTTCGCCGAGGACAACACGGGCCTTGATGGCGAGGTGAACACGACTATACCGGATGGCACGGAAAATGGCAAGGAGGCGCGTGTGCGCCGCGGCGGCGGCTACACGAGCGCCGCTTCCAAGTGCCGGATATCCAATCGCTACGGCATCGGCGCGGTCGCCAACGGATGCGTCAAATACATCGGATTCCGCCTGGCGCTGCCGATTCCCTCGAAGGTCGGCGAGTGAGGGGCATTTCGCCGAATCCGGCCAACCCACTATCACCGGAGGGGCGGGGCGTCTCGCGCTCCCAAGGGGGGCGTGATATAATGGCGGCGTCAGGACTTGAAAAGGCAAAGACATGACCATGGATACGAAAACACTCGCCATCCTCGTTCTCTCCGCCGCCCTGGCCCGGCCGCTCGCCGCGCCGGCGGGAGTCGTGCGCCTCGCGCCGAAGGGATGCGTCGTCGTGCCGGACGCCGACGCGAGAATCGTCCCGACCGTGTTCTACCCCGGCTGGATCTCGGGCATTCCCGCCGGCGGATACGCCCCCGAGGCGGACGGCTCGCGCCGCTGGCGCATCCACGAGAAGAAGGCGGTCGACGGCGTCACGAACTTCCTTGGCCGCACGACCGCGAATCTCACCGCCGCCGGCGACCTCGACGTGTCCGTCTCGATGGAGACGGTCGCCGCGAACGTCGCGCAGATCGAGTCCGTCGTCTCCGTGAAGCTCAAGGCGGCGCGCTATGCGGGCGGCAAGGTCGTGCTGGACGGAAAGGCGGAGGAGCGGCTGCCGGCCGTCCACGAGAAGGGCAAGACCGGCCTCTTCACCGAGATGGCGGGCGAAGTCGCGTTCTTCGACCGGGACGGCCTGGAAACTTTCTCGCTCCGATTTCCGAAGCCGACGAAGTGCCATCTCCAGGACAGCCGCGAGTGGAAGGGCGGGCTCGACCTGCGCCTCTCTTTCGGCGGGAAGGGGGACGCGAAGAGGCTCGAGCGCGGCGACGCCTTCTCGCTCGCCTTCTCGCTCAGGACGCCGGACGGCGTAGTCTACACGGGCGACCGCGGCGCCTGCGTGATCGAGGCGGGCCGGGACTGGACGCCGATCAAGGCGGCGATCGACCTCGTGCCTGGCTCGGCGCTCGACTTCTCGGAAGTCGTGCCGCGCGACGCGCCCGCCGGGAAACACGGCTGGCTCGTCGCGAAGGACGGACACTTCGAGTTCGAGAACCTGCCGGGCGTGAAGCAGCGCTTCTATGGCGTCAACATCGTCAACGAGGCGAACGTCCCGCCGGAGCGGGACGCAGACCGCTTCATCGCGGGCCTCGTGCGCGTCGGCTACAACGCCGTGCGCTTCCACCACCACGACAACAGCCTCGCCGACGGGCGCGGCAATCTGAAGCCGGACGGCATGGCGAGGTTCGACGCGCTGGTCGCCGCGTGCGTCAAGTACGGCGTCTACATGACGACAGACTTCTTCGTCTCGCGCCAGGTGGCGTGGCGCGACGTCGGCATCGACAAGCCCGGCAGGATGAACAAGAACGAGTTCAAGGTTCTCGTCGAGTCGCACGAGGGCGCCTACTCGAACTTCGTCAACTACGTGAGGAACTTCCTTTCGCACGTGAATCCGCACACCGGGCGCCGGTATGCGGACGAGCCCGCGATGCCCCTCTACTCCCTCGTGAACGAGGGCAACCGGCGCCGAAAGCTCTCTGCCGAGGACGAGCGCGCCTTCGCCCGGCGCGTGCGGCGTCTGATCCGAGACGAACTGAAGAGCCGCATTCTGCTCACGAACATGAACAGCTACGGTTTCCCGAGGGAATACGACGACGTGCGCGCGAACGAATACGACTACGCCGACGATCATTTCTACGTCGATCATCCCCATTTCATCGAGAAGAAGTGGCAGCTGCCGAGCGCACTGGACAACGACAACCCGGTCAAGGGCGGCCGCGGGATCTTCGGCCGCCTCAGGCTCCGGGATCGCATAGGCAAGCCGATGCCGTTCGTGATCACGGAGTACGACTTCGCGGGCCCCGGCGCCTATCGCAGCCTCGGCGGCATCGAGACGGGCGCGGTCGCGGCGCGTGAGGACGTCGACGGGATCTGGCGCTTCGCCTGGGGCCACGCCATCGACGGCGCCTACGTCCCGAAGGCGATGGGCTACTTCGACATGTGCGGCGATCCGCTCTCGCTCGCGGGCGAGCGCGCCGCGCTCTGCCTCTTCCTGCGCGGCGACCTGAAGGCCGGCGACCGGGACGCGATCGGGCTCGACGCGAAGGCGGGGACGCTCCGGGTCGTGACGGCGCGGACGTGCGGCGGCTTCGCGGAGGCGGGGACAATCGAGGCCGGTTCGCTGGAGGCGAGGCTGGACGGCGCGGCGGCGACGGTCTGGGCGAGCGCCCTCGACGCGGAGCCGCTCGCGACGTCACGGCGCATCCTCGTCTGCCACCAGACGGACGTGCAGAACTCGGGAATCAGGTATGCGGACGACTCGCGCACGGTGCTTCTCGCCTGGGGCAAGCTGCCGCACCTGATGCGGCGCGGCCGGGCGGAAATCCTGCTTTCGGTCGCGGTGGGCGAATGGAAGGTCTACGCGCTCGACTGCGCGGGCAACCGCCGCGGCGAAGTGCAGTGCCGTTGGCAGGACGGCCGCCTTGTATTCATCGCCGACGTCTCCCGAGACCCGTCCGACGCGACGATGAGCTACGAGGTTGTGAGGTAGGGGCATGAAACTCGCGCTGTTGTCCATTACGTTCATCGCCGCAGCGGCTGGCGCATTGGGTGCGCCGTCGAACGCGCCGCTCCCCAAGGGCGTGGAGGGCGACCCGTGGACGCTCGACGACGCGGCGCGAACCGAGACGCCGACCCGCGTCCGCTGGTCGCTCAACGGGCTCTGGGGCATCCGTCCGGCGCTTGCCGACGACGCCCCCGGCGCGGTGCCTGGCGCGGAAGACCGCTGGGGGTGGGGGCGCATCCCCGGCATCCTCGGGCCGGAGGCGAAGACCCAGCAGCGCGTGATCCTCTCCGGGGCGTTCGCGAAGAAGGGACTGAAGGCGGACGTCAACGACGTCGCCTGGTATCGCCGCGACTTCACGATGCCGCGTGAGACGGAGGGGCGCCGCGTCGTCCTCACGTTCACGATGCTCAACACGCGCGCGGCCGTATACGTGGACGGCCGCATGGCGGCGACCGTGTCCTTCCCGGGCGGCGAGGCGGACATCACCCCATTCGTGCGCCCGGGCGAACGGCAGAGCCTCGCGCTCTTCGTCACGGCGCACCCGCTCGACGCGGAGGTGGTCAGCTTCGACGGCCCAGGATGCGCGAACCTCGTGGCGAGCACCGTAAGGCAGCGCGGCGTGACGGGCGACGTCTATCTCGACGCCTTCCCGCGCGGCGCGCGCGTGGTGGACGGCACGGTGGAATGCGACGCGGCGAGCGGACGCGCGGCGTTCGTCGCCGAATGCGAGGGCGTGGACGCGAATACCGGGTACACGCTCGTCGCGCGCGCAGGCGGGCGCACGTTCACGGGGCGCGGGCTGATGCCCGATGCCGAGGGGCGCATAGCGTTCGAGGCGGACTGGCCGGACGCGCCGCGATGGGACGTGCACACGCCGCAGAACCTGCTCCAGTGCGAACTCGAGCTGCGCGACGCGTCCGGCGCGATGATCGATGCGGCCCTGCCGTTCCGATTCGGCTTCCGGGACGTGCGCATCGCGGGGCGCGACCTTATGCTCAACGGCATCCCGATGCACCTGCGCGTGTACTACGACCGCGACATCAACGGCGGCGCCTCTCCCGCCTCGAAGGAGGCGTGCCGGACGCTCTGCCGCCGGATCAGGGGCGAGGGCTTCAACAGCATGCTGTCGGGGAACTACAACTTCTCTCCCGGCGCGGTGGGCTATCTGGACGGCCTCCTGGAGGCTTGCGACGAGGCGGGGGTGCTTTTCGCGTTCACGCTGCCGCACATCCGCGACTTCGACTTCCGCCTCGACCGGCCGGAGGCGCAGGCGGGCTACCGCTCGCTCGCCCGCTGGTGCATCCGGCGCGTCAGGAACCACCCGAGCGTGATCATGTACGCGATGAACCATAACGCGACTGGCTACGCGGGCGACCTGAACCCGCTGCGCATCGACGGGAAGTACGCGCTTTCGGCGGACACGAACGACTGCCCGCGGGCCGAGCTTCCGCCGCTGCCCGCCGCCGCCGCGCCGGGGCTTCCGCTGAATAAGACGGCGCGGCCGCCGCGCACGATGGAGACCACGTTCGCGTATCGGGCGCAGGCGCGGCGCGCGGCGGCGATAGCGCGCGAGCTCGACGGGACGCGTCCGGTCTACCACCACGAGTCCGGCAATCTCGGGGACCTTTACACGGTGAACATCTACCTCGACTGGTCGCCCGTGCAGGAGCGGAGCGACTGGCTCGGGCACTGGAGCGCGGAGGGCGTGAAGCCGCTCTTCTTCGTCGAGTGGGGAATGCCGCACATCGCGAACTGGTCGAGCTACCGCGACGGGGGCATCTGGCGTCTCCGCAAATACCAGAGCCTATACGCGTGGGAGTGCGCGGCGGCGTTCCTGGGGGATGCGGCGTACGAGCTTGACAACCCCCTGACGTGGCGCGCCGTCGACCACGAGGAGACGCTCTGGTCCAGGGACTCGCCCATGAAGTGGCGCGAGCTCTGCCGGCCACTCTACGCGCTCACGAACAGCCTCCACGCCGTGCAGTCGCTCTACATGGCCGACAACTGGCGCAGCCACCGCGCCTGGGGGATAACGGCGATGCAGCCGTGGGATCCGGAGTGCCTGCACGTGCGGACTCGAGAGAACAGGAGGCGGGCGAACGCCTCGCGCTGGAAGGGGCTCAAGAGGCCGGGGATCGTGCCTGACTTCTGGCGGTCGGGCTCATGGGATTCCGGGGCGGGCGAGGACGCGGAGTTCTCGCGCACGTCCGTCGGCGAGACGCTCTACCGCTGGAACCGCGACGACTGCGCCTTCATCGGCGGTGCGGATGCGTTCACGGACAAGAGCCACCATGCGCGTCCAGGAGAGACGGTGCGGAAGAGGCTCGTGATCCTCAATGACCGGCGCGAGGGGCAGGAGGTGGCGTGGTCCTGGCGGCTCTGCGCGGCGGACGGGACGCCCGTCGTGGGATCTTCAGCCGCGGGTCGCGTGTCCGTGCCGCCGGGCGGGCGCAGGGACGTCCCGCTCGCGTTCGCCCTGCCGCGCGAGGCGGGGGCCTACGAGCTGCGGGCATCTTTCCGGTTCGCGGGCGGCGAGGTCCAGCGCGACTCGTTCACGGTCGAGGCGTACGCGCCCGCCAGGGCGGCGAGCGTGCCGCGGCTCGTCCTGCACGATGCGCCTGACGGCCTGACGGCGCAGCTCTTCAGGCGGCTTGGCATCGAGGCGACGCGCTGGCGGAAGGGCGCGACGCTGGAGAGGTCCGCGCCGCTCGTGGTCGGCCGCCAGGCGCTCACGCGCGGGTTCTTCGATGCCGTTGTGAAGCCGCACGTCAGGGGCGGCGGCCGTGCGCTCGTATTCGAGCAGGACAAGGATACGCTGGAGGCCATGGGATTCCGCGTGCAGAACTACGGCCTCCGCAACGCCTTCGTCCGGGCGCGCGAGCCTGGGCTGGGACTGACGGACGCGATGCTCCGCGACTGGAACGGCGAGGCGACGCTCCTGCCCCCGCATCTCCCGGGCATCGCTGCGGAGGAGACCGAGTATCCCCGCGAGACGTGGGCGGGGTTCGCCAACCGGCGCGTGTGGCGCTGCGGCACACGCGGCAGCGTGGCGAGCGTACTGCCGGAAAAGCCGTCCCACGGCGACTGGCGCGCGCTTGTGGACGGGGCGTTCGACCTGCAGTATGCGCCGCTCATGGACTGGCGCTTCGGCGACGGGCGGGTGACGTTCTGCCAGCTCGACGTGACGGGGCGCACGGTCGCGGACCCCGTAGCGGACGACATCGTGAACCGGCTCGTGGCTCGCCTTGCCGAGGCTATGCCCGAACCGAGGATGGTCTGCGCACTCGGGCGGAATGCGTCGGACGTGGCGCGGGCGTACGGGGTGCGGTCCGGCGCAGACGGGAAGGTTGCCGACGGCGGACGCTACCTCGTGACGTCCGGCGCGGAGAGGCCGGCGGACTTCGATGCACATATCGCAAAGGGCGGACGCGCGCTGCTCCTCGGCCTGACGGCAGAGGAGGTCGCGCGGTGGAGTCCTGTGGAGCTGGCCGTTGCGGCGACGAACCGCTGCCACGCGGGCCGCATCGAGAGGCTACCCCCGGAGCTGGACGGCCTTTCGAACGGAGACTGGGCCTGGCACGGCGCCGTCGACTTTGCGGCGTTCACCGAATCGGCGGAGGACGGCAACGCCGCGCTGCGCGTGGTGCGGCACGGGAAGGGGACGCTCGTGTTCTGGCAGACACCGCCTTGGCTGATCGATGAGGAGAAGAGGCCATATCAGCGCATAACGAAGCGCCGTGCCAACGCGATGCTCGGACGGCTGCTGGGGAATCTCGGCTTCATGTCGGACGCGGACGAGGTGCGCTATGGGGACGCGCCGGAGGCCGAGGACGACCCATACCGGTATTGGCGCTGGTAGGCGTGTGGTATAATCTCCGCGTCGCCTTCTTGTTTTCTTTTTTGTCCATGTCGTATAGTATACGACAAAACATGAAGGCGACTTCTCGATTTCCGCAATCGCCAAGGCATTGGTCATCCCCGCCTCTCTGCGTCAAACGACCCGATCCCTGTCAATCCGCCTTACTCTATGGGATGACAGTGATGTGAATGCAAGATAATGTTAATTACTCCCCCCGAATCATGTCTTCCGCCAGGGCTGAAGGATGTGGACGGTTGTTTGTGGTATAATTTCGGGCATGAAAGCCAATAGACATATCCTTGCTGGAATCTGCGCCATATCCATCTCATCCGCGTTTGCGGCAATACGCGCAATGACGCCTACCGCCTGGAATGGAGACCCCAACTGCTGGCAGATGCGCCGCCACCACGAGAAGATGGTGACCGTCACGAATGGCGGGGCGAAGGTGGTGTTCATAGGCGACTCCATCACGCACTTCTGGGAGACGAACGGCAAGAGCCAGCTCGCGAAGTATTTCGGCGACGGCGACAGGAGGATGCTTGACCTGGGAACGTCCGCAGACCGCACGGAGCACGTGCTGTGGCGCCTCAGGGAAGGCCGCGAACTTGACGGGTACGAGGCGAAGTGCGTGCTGCTCATGATCGGCACGAACAATTCAGGGCATTTCCCGTTCGAAAAGGAGCCGCCGGTAGATACGATCCTTGGGATCCGTGAGATACTGGACACGATCAGCGCAAGGCAGCCGAAGGCAACCGTGGTCCTTACCGCGATCTTCCCGCGTGGTCGCGACATGAGCGATGCCTGCCGAAAGCGCAACGAGACCGTCAACAAGGAGATACAGAAGTTCGCGGACGGAAAGCGTGTGTTCTGGTGCGACTTCAACGACCAGTTCCTGACGTATGACGGCATCCTCACGCAGGAGCTGTTCCCGGATCGTCTGCATCCCAATGGGGCGGGCTATGAGATCTGGCACTCGGCGGTCAAGCCGTACATCGACTATGCGTTGTCCGACGGCAAGCTCCCCGCCCCCGCCAACCGTTACGCGCCTTTCGTTCGCCGGGAGAATGTGCGCATAGACCAGCCCATATCGGTATACCCCTCTTCCCGCATAAGGTCTGAGGGCTATGGCGCGGAAGACTGGTGGCTCGACCGCCTCCTGCGCAACCGCAATGAGATCAGCGCGTCCGGCGGGGAGATCGACATCGTCCTCTTCGGCGATTCGATAACGCATGGCTGGGACAAGGCTGGAGCGGATTCCCTCAAGGAGCTCCGCAAGACCTACACGGTGCTTAACGCGGGCTATTCGGGCGACCGCACGGAGCACCTTCTCTGGCGCGGCGAGAACGGCGAGCTTGACGGATACAAGGCAAAGTGCATCATGCTCATGATAGGCACGAACAACACGTGGCACCGGAAGGACAAGCCAGAGGCCATTGCCGCAGGAATCAAGGAGCTTCTCGCCGTCATATCCAGAAAACAGCCGCAGGCCAAGGTTCTGCTGCTGCCGATATTCCCGTTTGGCGACAGCGCTGCGCATCCGAATCGCGTCAACAACGAGGCGGCGAACGCCATCATAAGGGGATATGCGGACGGCGAGAGGGTGATATGGGCCGATTTCAACGCCAGGTTCCTTGACGAGAAGGGCGATAACGTCAGGTGGATGCCCGACCACTGCCATCCGAACGCGGCTGGATACAAGGAGATCTGGCTTCCGTCGGTGTTGCCGTATTTCAGGAAGGTCTGCGGCAAGTGAGCTGCGTGAAGCATTGCTGCCTTACCATTGCGGGGAGCGATTCTGGAGGGAACGCCGGCGTACAGGCCGACCTGCGCACGTTCCATTCGTACGGGGTCCATGGCTGCACGGTGTTTGCCGCCCTTACCGCACAGAACCCCAAGGGCGTGTCGGCGGTGCACCAGGTCCCGGCGGATTTCGTATCGGCCCAACTTGATGCGGTTCTCGGCGCCTATGCGATCTCGGCGCTCAAGACGGGCATGATCTCAGACCCCGAGGTCATCGAAGCGGTCGCCGGGAAGATCGCTCCGCATTATGGGATAAAGAAGGTGATAGACCCCGTAATGGTGGCCACGAGCGGCGCGCGGCTTATGGCGGACGAGGCGCTTGGGGCGCTGAAGGCGAAGCTTCTGCCGCTGGCGACGGTCGTTACGCCGAACATTCCGGAGGCGGAAGTCCTTTCGGGCCTGCGTATCGCCAGCCGGGCAGATGTGCATGAGGCGGCAAGGCGCATGTGCGATGCGTACGGTTGCGCGGTCCTCGTGAAGGGCGGGCATGCGGTCGGGGACCTTGCCGCCGCAGAGGACACCCTCTATGACGGCAAGGAGTTCTATGCCATGACGCTGCCTTGGATAGACAATCCCGCATCCACCCACGGAACGGGCTGTTCGCTTGCGGCGGCGCTTGCGGCGGAGCTGATGCTCGGCCGCGACCTGCGCGCGGCGGTGGCCGGGGCAAAGGAATACGTCCACAGGGCCATCGCGGGCTCATATTACGTGGGAAGCGATTGCGGTGTGCTTGGGTTCGTGGAGCGCGGGGATTCGCCGGAAAAGATGCGGGATGTCCGGCCTTTGGCATGAAGACAGACAGTGCAGCCACGGCGCGGCGCTTTGCGCGACACTTTGCCACCTACCCGGACGAGGCCGTTGTCCAGCGGCAGACGGCCGATGCGCTTGTGGAGGCCCTTCGCGCGGAAGCCCCCGGACCGTGCTTCCCGCGCGTCGCCGAGCTGGGATGCGGGACGGGGTTCCTCACGCGGGCGTTCCTGCGGGCATTCGAGTGCGAGGCGTTGCTGCTGCTGGATATCGTCGAGACCTGCGCGGAATTCTTTGCGGATTTGCCGCAGACGACGTTCCGGCGCGCGGATCTGGATGCGCTGGAGACGCTGCCGCCCTCCGACCTTGTCCTCTCCGCCTCATGCCTGCAGTGGCTTCGCGATCCGGCACGGCTCTTCCGCGTGGTCGCCACGGCGCTGCCGAAAGGCGGACTCTTCGCGGCCGCTACCTTCTCGACGGGCAACCTCGCCGAGCTGGAACAGTGCGGTGGGCAGCCGCTCGCGTGTCCGACGGCCGAACGCTGGCGTGAGATGCTTGTGGCGGGCGGGTTCGAAGTCCGGCGCCTCGAGGCCAGGACGGTGCGCCTCTCCTTCCCGTCGGCGCTCGATGCCCTGCGGCACCTCAAGCGGACAGGCGTGCTGACGCCCGCGCTTGGAGGGTATCGGGATGCGCGGCGCTTCCTCGGACGCTACGAGGCGCTGCGGGACGCACAGGGCGTGCCGCTCACCTACACGCCGGTCTTCTGGGTCGCCGCCAAGGCATAGTCGCGGCAGACGAGCGAGGGATAGAGGTCGTCGCGGCGGTCGGAGCGGAGAGGGAAGGCGGCGCGGACGTCCCGGACGAGCTTGGGATCCATGTCGCAGAAGACGAGCCCATCCGTCGAGGGAGGCGTGAGACGCCGTCCAGTCGGGTCGAAGGCCACCGAACTGGGGGTGTAGCCAATGCCGCCGCCGGAGCCGGCGCGGTTGACGCCGACGAGATAGCACTGCGTTTCGAGGGCGCGCGCGCGGAGAAGCGTATGCCAGTTCTCGATGCGGTCCGCCGGCCAGTTCCCGATTACGAGAATGATGTCGGCTGTACGCGCGGCGATCTGGAAAACTTCCGGGAAGCGGAGGTCGTAGCAGATGAGTCCGGCGAGCGTGAAGCCCCCGAAGGCGGCCGTGAAGATATCCGTGCCCCGCGAATAGTTGCGCGTCTCGCCGCCGAAGGAATAGGAGTGGATCTTCGCGTAGTCGAGGAGGATCGTGCCGTTGCGGACGATGACGAGCCTGTTTTGCGGCGCGGCGGGTTCGGCGGCGCGGATGCAGCCGAAGGCGATGCCGATTGGGAGACGGCGGGAGAGGCCGAGGAAGAAGTCGAGCTGGGGGGCGGTCTCCGGCGTGTCGGCGAAGGCGCGCGGGCGTGGCGTGAAGCCCGTGAGGGTGAATTCGGGGAATGCGACGAGCGCGGCCCCGGCCCGCGCGGCGTCCTCGGCGAGGCGTGCGCAGATGCGTTCGTTGGCGGCGGGATTCTCCCAGTCGATCTCCAGTTGCGTCAGGGCGATTTTCATGAGTCGCGCATTATACCACAGCCTCGAACGATTAGGCCGTCTCGTGCGGCCGCATTTGTGGTATAATCCGTGGGCAAAGGCTTCATTGAAGCCTACTTTCTACGATAAACTCTAAACAGAAAGCAATCTGATGAACTACAAATATATGTGCCTCAACCCGATAGCGGAGGTGGGGCTTGGCAACCTGACGGGCGACTATGCGCGTACGGAGGATTTCTCGGCTGCGGAGGCCGTGTTCGTGCGCAGCGCCAAGATGGATGAGATGACTCCTGGCGACGGCCTGCTTGCGGTGGCCCGTGCTGGGGCTGGCGTGAACAACATCCCCCATGCCGAATACGCCAAGAAGGGGGTCGTCGTCTTCAATACGCCTGGCGCAAACGCGAATGGCGTCAAGGAGCTTGTGATCGCGGCGATGCTGCTTGCGTCCCGCGACATCGTGGGCGGAATCGAGTGGGTGAAGGAAAATGCCGCCGATGCGGCGATCAACAAGTCTGCGGAGAAGGCCAAGAAGGCGTTCGCCGGCACGGAGATCCAGGGCAAGAAGCTCGGCGTCATCGGCCTTGGCGCCATCGGGCAGAAGGTCGCTAACGCGGCGGTCGCCCTCGGCATGGAGGTCTATGGGTTCGATCCGTACCTTTCCGTGGATGCGGCATGGAACCTCAGCCAGGCGGTCCAACACTGCAAGAGCGTTGAGGCGATATACCGCAACTGCGATTTCATCACGATCCACGTCCCCGCGCTCGACTCCACAAAGGGGATGATCAACGCCGAAGCTCTTGCGATGATGAAGAACGGTGTGATCATAATCAACGCCGCCCGCGATGCTCTCGTGAACGAGCAGGATATGCTCAAGGCCATCGAGACGGGCAAGGTGCGCAAGTATGTCTCCGACTTCCCGAACTCGGTGACGGCGGGCAAGAAGGGCTGCATCGTGATCCCGCACCTTGGCGCATCGACCGAAGAGGCCGAGGACAACTGCGCCGTGATGGCGGTCAAGGAAATGCGCGACTACCTCGAGAACGGCAACATCGTCAACTCCGTTAACTATCCGGCGTGCTCGCTCGGAATCCCGAACAAGGCGGGCCGCGTGGCGATCTGCCACAGGAACGAGGCGAACATGATCGGGCGCTTCACGAGCATCCTCGGCAACGCGAAGGTCAACATCGACGCCATCGCGAACAAGAGCCGCGGCGATTTCGCATACACGCTCATCGACACCGACACCGAGATACCCGAGTCGGTCGTCGGCGAACTGAAGGCGTCCGAAGCGGTGATCCGTGTGCGCGTGATCAAGTGACGCGGCGCATTGCATTGAGGATGGCCGGCGGCCTTGCCGGCCGGCCGAAATGCTGAACGGCGGGAAGAGCATGGCCAGGGCCAGATCCAGAAGGGGCGAAGCCGCCAAGAGGCAGGTCAAGGAGCCTGTGATGAAGGAGGCGGATGTCCTTCTCTTCACTGGCGAGCTTGCTGACCTTCTGGAGGCCGGCATGACGCTGGGCCAGGCCCTGAGCGCACTGGCCAATCAGGGAGACGAGGGTTCGCCGCAGCGTCTGGTGTGCAAGGATCTGACCGACCGCATCGTAAACGGAGAGTCCTTCTCGGAGGCGGTAAAGCATCATCCGAAGACCTTCCAGCCGCTGTACGGCAACATGATCAAGGCGGGCGAATCGTCTGGCGCGATGATCGAGGTGCTGCGGCGCCTTGTGGATCACTACGAACGAAACGACGCGATCCGAAGCAAGGTCAAGGGTGCGCTGATATACCCGTGCATAGTCCTTTCCCTTGGCGTGGTCGGCGTGATTGGCGCGTTGGTCTGGATAATCCCCCTGTTCGAGAAGGTGTTCGCGTCCATGGGCGGATCTTTGCCGCTCCCTACACGCATCCTCATCGGCATGAGCGACGCCGTGATCGGCTATGGATGGCTGATGGCGTTGTGCGTTGTCGGGGCAGTGGTGTGGTTTCGCAAGTGGAAGTCCACCCCACAGGGACGGCTGAAGTTCGACGGGCTGAAGCTCAAGACGCCGCTGATAAAGAACATCGTCGCGAATGGGATATACGCCTCCCTCGCATTCACGCTAAAGACGCTTCTGGCGAACGGGGTGAACGTGCTGAACGCCCTGCGCATAGCGGAGGAGACGTGCGGCAATGCGGTGATCGGTTCGGCTTTGGCCAACGCCCGCAAGCGCGTGACGGACGGCACATCGATATCCGGTCCGCTTGCGCAGTCCGGGGCGTTTCCCCGCATGATGACCGACATGCTCGCCGTAGGCGAGCGGGCCGGAAACATGACCGCATCCCTTGAGCACATAGGCATGCGGTATGAAAAGGACATGAATAGGAGCATATCGGCATTCACGACCGCGCTTGAGCCGATTCTCATAGTTGCGGTTGCGGTCGTACTCGGCTTTGTTGTGCTGGCGATTCTCATGGCGGTGTTCGGCATGGTGAACGCAATAGGTTGACAGGCTGCGATGCCTTGTCGAGAAAGGAACTAACGAAATGAAGAAGAATGACATTGCAAAAGTTGCGCGGAAGGCCAAGCAGGGCTTTACGCTCATCGAAATCATGGTCGTGGTCGGCATCATTGGCCTTCTCGTGGCTGTGCTGATCCCGAACGTGACAGGCAAGATGAACGATGCCCGCATAGCGTCCGCCCGCGTCCAGATAAAGAACGTCGAGGAGGCTCTTGTGGCCTACAGCATGAAGCACGGCGGCAAATATCCGGATTCGCTTGAGACGCTTACGCAGGAGACGGACGACGAAGACGCGCTGCTTCAGGGCGGTACGGAGGATCCGTGGGGCAACACCCTCCAGTTCGAGAAGCGTGGAAAGAAGCGCCCGCTCATCACGTCCGCAGGCCCTGACGGCGAGTTCGGGACCGAGGACGACATCACCAACGTCGAGAAGAAGAAATAGTCCCGTTGGCACCGCATGGTGTCTTTCGGCGAGGGTATCGCAATGCGCCGCGCAGGGTTCACGCTTATTGAGATTCTCATAGTCGTAGGCATCATCGTTATAATGCTGGCGAGCGCGGTTGTCAGCGTCGCGTCCGGACGCGGGGCCGTGCAGGCGAAGGAGGCGACACGCGGAGTCGTGCAGTTGTCACGATACGCCTCTGCGCTTGCGCTTCTCAGGCAGCGTCCGGTGGTGGTGACTTTCCACCACGATGGACGCATTGATGTGCGCATATCCGGCGAAGCCACGGGGCAGGGGGATGTGGGGTCGCCGTCCGACCCGATATACCGGGAGGTCGATGGCGAGAGTACCCTGACCTCCGCCGAATATTCCGCAGTCGATGAGGACGAGGTGCTGGTTGCCACGGGCCGAAATGGGCGGCGGACTGCCGCGACAGGCGGCAAGGCTGCATCGGGAAGCCCATCGTCTTCGTCGGATACCTCAAACGAGAAGAATGGGTTCTTCTACACGCGACGTGTGCTTGATCCGGAAGTCCTTGCCAGGGAGGATGCGGATGGCAAGTACGACGGCGTGACGTTTTCGGTAGAGGTTCTTGGCGAGGATGGCGAGCCGCTTGAGCCGGAGATCGCGGCTTCGCGTTCCCTGCGGCAGCCTGAGAGGAATTCCCCCAATGCCGATGAGGATGTTGCGGAAGGGAAGTCTGCGGAAGAGAATCAGGAGCCGCCGGTTTCGGTGACATATGAGACAAACGGCAACGTGAATCCGCATCGGGTGACGGTGCGGCTTGCCGGCGAAGGGGCTGATTCCGAGGGCTTCGTGATAGGCATCTCGCGAAGCGGCAAGGCGACGGT
>CAVFWS010000038.1:9588-16125 GCA_963626295.1 Clostridium sp. CAG:138 | reverse complement strand
GACCAAGGTCCTCGCCGAGAACCTCACGAAGGTGCTCTACCCGAACGACAACACGATGGCCGGGAAGGAACTGCGGCTCAAGCAGCAGTACTTCTTCGTCGCGTGTTCGCTGAGGGACATACTGCGCCGTTTCCGACAGAGCAACGACAGCTGGGACGCGCTTCCCGACAAGGCGTTCATCCACCTGAACGAGACGCACCCTGCGCTTGTCATCCCCGAACTCATGCGGATCCTCGTGGATGAGGAGGGCCTTGACTGGAACCGCGCGTGGGACATAACGCGCAAATCCACCGGATACACGAACCACACGATCCTGCCGGAGGCGCTCGAGAAGTGGTCGGTGCGCATGATGGAGACCCTGCTTCCGCGGCATCTCCAGATCATATACGAGATCAACAGCCGGTTCCTCAAGGAGCTTGCCGGCAAGCCCCCTGTGGATCAGGACCGCATAGCGAGGATGTCCCTCATCGACGAGCACGGCGAGAGGTACGTGCGCATGGCGAACATGTGCATAGTGGGCTCGTCCTCGACCAACGGGGTCGCCAAGCTGCACAGCGAGATACTGAAGAAATCCCTTTTCAGGGACTTCTACGAACTCTATCCCGAACGGTTCACGAACGTCACGAACGGAATCACGCCGCGCCGTTGGCTCCTGAAGGCGAACCCGTCGCTCTCCCAGCTCATATCCGAGACGATCGGGACGGAGTGGATTACGCACCTTGAGGACCTGCGGATGCTGGAGCAGCACGGGGACGAAGAGGATTTCCTTAGTGCGCTCGATAAGATCAAGGGTTCGAACAAGCATTCGCTCGCAAGGTACGTAAAGGAGAGCCTCGGAGAGGTCATCGACCCCAACACGCTTTTCGACGTGCAGGTCAAGCGTCTGCATGAATACAAGCGTCAGCTGATGCTGGCGCTGTACATCATAATGCGCTACAACCGCATCGTATCCGATCCATCGTACAGCCCGGTCCCGCGCACGTTCATATTTGCGGCGAAGGCGGCCCCCGGATATTGGATGGCGAAGCTCATCATCCGCTTCATCCACGACCTCGCGAAGCTGGTGAACGGCGATCCGCGTACGCGGGGGCTCTTAAAGGTGGTGTTCCTGCCGGACTATCGCGTGTCGCTCGCGGAGCGCATAATGCCGGCGGCGGAGCTGTCCGAACAGATATCGCTCGCAGGCATGGAGGCCTCCGGCACCGGCAACATGAAGTTCATGATAAATGGAGCGCTGACGATCGGCACGTATGACGGGGCGAACGTCGAGATACACGAGCAGGTCGGCGACGACAACATGTTCCTCTTCGGGATGCGCGCCGATGACGTGGCGAGGCTGAGGCCTTCCTACAATGCCCGCGAGTGCGCGGAGAAGGACCCCGAGATAAGCGAGGCCCTGCGGTTCGTCAAGAGCGGCGCGGTCTCCCCGGGCGATCCGTCCCGCTACGAGCAGATCATCAGGTCCCTGCTGGACTACAACGACTACTACATGCTCATAGCGGACTTGAGGTCGTACGCCGACACCCACGACAAGGTTGACGCCACGTACCTCGATCGCGGCAAATGGAACCACATGTCGCTTGTGAACATAGCCCGCAGCGGATTCTTCAGTTCCGACCGCGCCGTGGCGGAATATGCGAGGAGCATCTGGCACGTCGCTCCCGTGATGTTCGGATGAAGCTTACGGAACCGTCGCAGAAGAATGGACACGATCAGAAAAGGGGAATACAGATGAGAGGCTTCGTTGCGATGGCCGCCATTGCGGCCGCAACCATGCAGTTGAGCGCAGCCAAGGTGGTGAGCGTTTCCGCGCGCAGCACGACGGCCGACGACGCCGACGTCTCGGCGGTCACGTCGCGGTGCGAGGTTAAACCCGGACTGGAGTACGATCCCGCCGCCTGCGCGAGGGACGTCAAGGCCTTGAGGGACTCCGCCGAATACGAGGACATAACGGTGGAGGCCAGGCACGTGGACAGCGGCATCAGCGTCGTGTACGTGGTGACGCCGAAGCCGCGGTACCATGGCCCGCTGAACTGCAAGGGCAACGAATACTGGAATGCGTCCAAGATAGCGAAATACGCCGACCTCAAGGACGGATATGCCTATGGCGAGGCGGACATCGCGGCGGCGGCGAACAGGATCCGCGACGAGTACCGCAAGAAGCAGTTCCCGGATGTGAAGGTGACGCCTGAGGTTGAGAAGCTTCCTTCGGGAGGCGGCATTTCGGTGACGATGGTCATAGAGGAGGGCGTGCGCAGCAAGATCAAGTCCTACACGTTCGAGGGCAACGCGCACGTCGAGGACGACGCACTGCGCGAGTCCTTTGGCTGGTATCCGTGGTGGAACCCGATCAGCTGGTTCTCGGACGATCCGGTCACGAAGCAGGATCTTGCGGAGGCGGCGGAGAAGATAGCGGCGCACTACCGCAATCTCGGATACCTCGACGTCTCCGTGGGCGAGGCCGAGCGCGTGCCACGCGAGGATGGGGAATCGACGGATATCCGCTTCAGGATCGAGGAAGGCCCGTGCTACAGGGTGAATTCCATTTCCGTAACGGGGGTGAAGACATATCCTGAGGCGGCGGTTCTCGCGTCCGTGAAGGCCGTATCCAGGGGGGATGTCGCGGGAGAGGCGTCCCTGAAGTCGGCGGCGCGGGAGATCGAGGTGTTCTGCGGGTCTGGGGAGAAGCCGCTCGCGGATACGCACGTCGAGACCATATGGGTGCCGGCGAAAGAGGGTTCTGACGGGCTCGACATCGTGTTCAAGGTGACGGAAGGCGTCCCCGTGACGATTGACCGCGTGCTCGTCCGCGGCAACGACTACACGAAGGACAAGGTAATCCGTCGGGAGATCTCGCTTTCCCCGGGCGATCCGATGATCGAGGAGAAGGCCGAACAGTCCAAGCGCCGCCTCGAAAACCTGCGGTACTTCGACCGGGTCAGGTTCTATCTCGAACGGAAGAACGACACCGTGGCGAAGCCCGGCGAGCCGGAGCCGAGGGATCTCGTGTACGAGGTCTCGGAGAAGAACACGGGGCAGTTCATGATCGGCATTGGCGCATCGAGCGTGGATTCCGTGTACGGCACGATTGAGCTTTCGGAATCGAACTTCGACCTGTTCAACCCCTGGCGTTTCCGTGGCGCCGGGCAGAAGGGACGCATCCTCCTGCAGGCCGGCCCCCGCTACCAGTCGTACGAGGCGTCGGTCACCGAACCCCATCTCTTCGACAGGCTTCTTGAGCTGACCGTTGAGGGATACCGTCGCCAGCGCTGGTATGACGACTACGACATAATCCGCAACGGGGCGGCGGTGACGCTCTCGTATCCCGTCAAGTTCTGGCCCACCGCGAAGACGATGGGGCGTCTCGGCTTCCGCCTCGGGGCGGAGTTCATCGAGTTTGACGACGTGGAGACCGAGCAGTACTTCCTCGGCAAGGATTTCGGGGCCCACCGCAAGGGTGACTACGGCTCCGTGTTCAAGTGGCAGGAAGACGAGTACGGCGACAATTGGGAGATCCCGTTCAGGATATTCTGGGAGGACGACACGCGAGACAGCTTCAGGTTCGCGAAACGCGGGCATCGCATATCCATCTACGGCGACCTGGTCGGCGGCGACAACAACTACTGGAAGGTTGGATTCAACTTCCGCCAGTACTACACGGTCTGGAAGCGCTTCAACCACGTGCTCGCGATCGGGCTTCGCGGAGATACGGTCGATACGTTCTCCGACGAGCTGCCGATCTACGACAAGCTGTTCCTCGGCGGGCCGCGCACCATTCGCGGCGTCGAGTACCGCGACATCGCCCCCCGCGTGTGGAAGCAGGCCGGCAAGAAGGGCAAGTACGCCGCCTGGGGCGGCCAGACGAGCTGGTGCCTGAATGCCGAGTATGCGGTGCCCGTCGTAAAGTATGTGCGCGTCGCGGCATTTACGGATTTGGGGTCTGTCGGCGAAGACGAATTCGATTTCAGCACCGACTACTTCTGCTGGTCTGTCGGATTGGGGTTGCGCCTGGACATAGAGAGCTTCCCGATCCGGCTCGATTTCGCGGTTCCAGTGGTTGAGCCGGACGATGATGTGGACAAGAGCTGCTTCTCGTTCACGATCGGCTACGATTTCTGAGGCGTCTCGGTCGGTCGCGCCAAGATGCAAAGAGTTCAAGGATTACAGTTGGAGCACATATGAAGAAGATAATCGCATGCACTTGTGTCGCCCTCGCAATGGTTGCCGGGGCGGAAATGAAATTGGGGGTCGTCAACCTTGAGGTGCTCATAAAGAACCATCCGAGCCACGCCTCGAACAAGACGCTCGTGAAATCTACCGCAGACGACTACCGCAAGAAGATGGAGGTCCATCAGGAGCAGATGAAAAGCCTGATGGAAGAAGGGGCCAAAGTGCAGTCCGACAGCCGGAATCCCATGCTCAGCGCAAGCGCAAAGGCGGATCTCCAGAAGAAGATGGAGGGCATCCAGCGCAAGGCCTATGCCGCACAGCAGGAGATGAAGGCGGACGACCAGCGTTTCCAGGAGGAGCTTGCCGACCTGCAGCAGAGGCTGTTCAGGATCGAGAAGAAGGATGTGGAGGCTAAGATCGGCGAGTTCGCAAGGTCCGAGGGCTACGACCTGATCGTGGATATCGCGGCCTGCGGATTCGCGAAGCCCGAACTGGAAGTGACCGATGCCGTCCTGAAGCGGATGGGCGTCGATCCCTCAAAGAAGGCCGAATAGCCTCGACGCGGCTACTGTTGTGCAGAGAACGGACATCATAGGCGGATTTGACATCATTGCTCGCGATGCCGCAACCAAGGCTCGCCGGGGTGTGCTGCATCTTGCGCATGGAGATGTCGAGACCCCGGTGTTCATGCCCGTCGGCACACAGGCGACGGTGAAGTCGCTGGAGCCCCGCGATCTTCTTGCGGAAGATGCGCGGATAATCCTGTCCAACACATACCATCTCTTCCTTCGCCCCGGCAAGGACGTCCTGGCGGCGGCAGGCGGGCTTCACCGGTTCATGGGTTGGGAACGTCCGATCCTTACGGACTCCGGCGGCTTCCAGGTGTTTTCGCTCGCGAAGATCCGCAAGCTTACGCCCGATGGCGTTGTGTTCAATTCCCACATTGACGGCCACGAGTTCTTCATGGGGCCGAGGGAATCCATGGATATGCAGCGCGTAATAGGGTCCGACATCGCGATGGTGTTCGACGAATGCCTGCCGTATCCGTGCGACCGGGCGCGCGCGGAGAGGAGCGTGGAGACGACGATCTCGTGGGCCAGGATGTCGCTTGAGGCTCCGCACGCGGAAGGCCAGCAGGTGTTCGGGATAGTGCAGGGAGGGGTGTATGCCGACCTGCGGAGGCATTGCGCCGAAGAGCTCGTGAAGATGGATTTCCCCGGCTACGCGATTGGGGGGGTGTCCGTTGGCGAACCGGAATCGGAGATGTACAAGGCCGTAGAGGCGACCATCCCGTCTCTGCCGGACGGCAAGCCGCGGTACGTAATGGGGCTTGGCGTGATCCACCAGATCGCTGAATGCGTTGCGCGTGGCGTAGACATGTTCGACTGTGTGCTGCCGACAAGGATTGCGCGGCACGGCACCGCCGTGACGAGGAACGGCAACCTGTCGGTCAAGGCCGCCTCTCGCGCAAAGGACTTCGGCCCGGTGGAGGATGGCTGCGACTGCTACTGCTGCAGGAACTTCTCCCGCGCATACGTAAGGCATCTTCTGTGCGCGGACGAGATACTTGGCGTGAGGCTGCTCACAATACACAACGTCCACTGTCTGCTCAGCGTGATGCGCGACATGCGCGAGTCGATTTCGGACGGCACGTTCGCCGACAGGTTCTTGGGTACTGAAAACAAAGGCATTGCGTCCGGATCTGCCGCAGGGCAGTCCGGGGCATGAAAACAAGAAAGGAATACGAAACATGAACTCACTGGTTCTTTTTGCGCAGGCCGCACAGGAAGCGGCGAAACCCACTGCCCAGCAGGGCGGCGGAATGGGCATGCTTGTGCCGATGCTGCTTATATTCGCGATCTTCTACTTCATGATGATACGTCCCCAGCAGCGCAAGGAGAAGGAGCGCCGCAAGATGATCGAGGAGCTTCGCGCCGGCGCGAGAGTCGTCTTCGCCGGCGGTTTCATCGGCACGATCAGGGAATGCAAGGAAAAGACGTTCCTCATCGAGATTGCCCCGGGAGTGTCGGTTGAGGTCGCCAGATCTTCCGTTGCCGGCCTGGCCGACGACAACGCCAAGGCCGAATCCGCAGCCAAGTGACCGATGGCTTTCGAGCGGAGAAAATTCCGTTCGATCGGCCCCGACTCGCACCTGCTCGGAACGGTGATCGAATACAACAGCAACCGCGAGGGCGACCCGTCCGGCGGGTGGAAGTGGGCCGTGTGCGCCGTGCTTGCCGTTGCTGTGCTGGTGTCGTTCATATCGACACGAGGATGCTTCAGGCGAAAGGGCGGCAATGACGTCCGTACGCCGATGCCGCCGAACGTCGTTTCGGGGGCGTCGGCAGTTTCGCCATCGGGCGGAAA
>CAVFWS010000038.1:5004-9578 GCA_963626295.1 Clostridium sp. CAG:138 | reverse complement strand
CGGCCGGAAACGCCGGCAATGGCGAATCGCAGACGGGCAATGCCGTCCAGAGGCCGCTGTCCGAGGCGGCCAGGCAGGCCGAGTCGTGGGCGCAAAACGCTTCCGGGCGTCCGCAACTCGAGCGGACGCTGCTGATGCGGCTGGCGGACGCCGAGCGTCTTGGCGAACTCGAGATAGCCGTGGACACCATCGAGAAGCTGCGCAGGAAGCCGTCCATGGCCGATCTGGACGACAAGCTGGCCCGCAGGCTCGGCGCCCTGAACATGGAGCGGATCCTTTCGGGCAACCCGGTGCCATGGGTCACGGAGACCGTCGTGCGCCGCAACCAGACGGTCCATCGGATAGCGAGGGAACACGGCTCGACCGTCGCCGCGATACAAAGACTCAACAATCTTGCGCCTGGAGTCGAGCCCGAGCAGGGGCGCAGGCTGCGCGTACTGGAGTTCCCCCGGGCTGCGCTTGTGGTCCACAAGCAGACGCGCTACGCAGACCTGTCGCTTGGCGGCAAGCTGTTCAAGAGGTACTACGTCACGACGAAGCCCGGCTGCGCCCCTGGGGCATATCCCATAACGGGCAAGGCCGACGAGGGACCGCGCGCCCGCTTTGCGTCCCTTGGCATACGGATCGCGCCTGTCGACCTGCTTGAGCTCGACATGTTCCTCGCGCCGGGCTCGCTGCTTACGGTATCGGAGATGTAGCCGACCTTGCCCGACACCTTTCAACCGCAAACAAACAAGAAAAGGAGAATGAAACATGAATGCCGGAAGATTACTCGTATTTGCCCTTGGGACGGCGGCATGCTGCGCCTCGCCGGCCTTGGGCGCAAGGCCCGTGGACGTGCCAGACCTGATGACGACGTTCGACGGGAGGAAGGTCGAGACGCTGGCCATGTGGGAGAAGGTCAGGGCGCGTGAGCTCCTCGAGGAGTTCACCGCCGAGGAATACGGCCGGAGGCCGGTGGAGCGTCCAGCGGAGCTGTCGTTCGAGAAGGCTGAGCCGGATGCCGTGATGATGGACGGCAAGGCGCTGCGCAAGCGCATCCGCGTGGCGTACAAGGGTCCGTATGGCGGAGGGTCTTTCGTGTTCACGGCGTTCATCCCGCGCCAGGAGAGGCCCGCCCCGGCGTTTCTCCTGATATGCAACCGCGACCCGAGGGAGAACATAGACCCCACGCGCAAGGTCAAGAGCGGATTCTGGCCGGCGGAGGAGATGGTCGATCGCGGGTATGCGGCGATTGCGTTCTGGAACGGCGACGTCGCGCCGGACATGAACACCGGCAACACGAAGGGCGTATTCGCGGCGTTCCGCGACGTCGAGAAGCAGAGCGCCCCGCTCGACGGATGGGGTACGCTCTCCGCCTGGGCCTGGGGCGCGAGCAGGGTGATGGACTGGATCGAGACCGAGCCGCTGCTGAACGCAAGCCGGGTCGCGGTCGTAGGGCACTCTCGCGGCGGCAAGACGGCGCTCGTGGCGGGCGTGTACGACAAGCGCTTCGCCATGGCGTGCTCCAACAATTCGGGATGCTCGGGGGCGAAGCTGAACCACATCGACCTCCCGGAGTCCGAGCACGTGGTCCAGATCATGCGCGCATTGTCCTACTGGTTCTGCCCCAACTACACGTGGCGCGTGAACGCCGAGCGGGAATGGCGCGTAGACCAGCACGAATTCATCGCGCTCATCGCGCCGCGGCTCGTGTGCATCGCCTCCGCCACGGAGGACGCGTGGGCGGGGCCTGAGGGCGAATACTTCAGCGGCGTGCTCGCCTCCCCGGCGTGGGAGCTTTACGGCAAGAGGGGGCTTGTGTCGGATTCGTTCCCCCCTGCGGAAACCCCGCTCCAGGAGGGGTGCATCTCGTACCACCTGAGGACCGGAAAGCACAACCTCACTCCATACGACTGGTCTTGCTACATGGATTTCGCGGATCGCCACGGATGGCGCAAATGATGCGGCGAAAATGGTATAATACGAAACCATGACATTGCCAGAGAGGACATCAGCGATACTTGACAGGTGCCTGGCCGTACTCCACCCCTGCCTGCACGGCTTCACGGGCGAGACGCCGGAGGCCAGCATGAACGCCGTAAGGGCGGAGTTGGAGGACATCGTATCCTGCCTCATGCCGGATGCCGACAGCAAGGCGGTGGTGGCCGATTTCATCGCAAGGATACCCTCTATAAGGCGTACGCTGGAGTCCGACGTGCAGGCGGCATACGAGGGCGATCCGGCCGCGACGAGCCGAATGGAGGTTGTCGTCTCGTATCCGGGCCTGTATGCCGTGACGGTGCATCGGCTTGCGCATGAGCTGTATCTGCAGAAGGTGCCGATCCTGCCGAGGGTCATGAGCGAGATAGCGCACTCGAAGACGGGGATCGACATCCATCCGGGGGCGACGATAGGCGAAGGATTCTTCATCGACCACGGCACCGGCGTGGTGATAGGAGAGACGACGGTCATCGGAAGGAACGTGAAGCTCTACCAGGGGGTGACACTCGGGGCCCTCAGCTTCCCGAAGGACAAGAAGACCGGGATCCTCATGAAGGGGCACAAGCGCCATCCCAACGTGGAGGACAATGTGGTGATTTACGCAGGGGCCACAATCCTTGGCGGCGACACGGTGATCGGCCACGACTCGGAAATCGGCGGCAACGTGTGGCTGATGGAATCCATCCCGCCGCACTCGCGGGTCTACAACAAGCCGCCTGCGCCCGAAATCAGGGGGAAAGACAGAAGCGATGAAACTTGAGCTTGAACTTGACCGTCCGCTCGTCGTGTTTGACATCGAGTCGACCGGCGTCAATCCGCGCCAGGATCGCATAATCGAGCTTGCCGCCGTGAAGCTGCATCCCGACGGGCGCGAGGAGACCCAAACCTGGCTGCTCAACCCTACAGTCAAGATCCCGCCCGAAACCACGGCGATACACGGCATTACCGACGATATCGTGAAGGATTGCCCGACGTTCGGCGAAAAGGCGGAGGATATATATGCGTTTTTCGAAGGGTGCGACCTCTCGGGGTTCAACGCGGACAGGTTCGACATCCCGTGCCTTGAGGAGGAGTTCGCGCGCGTGGGGCGGGACTTCGGCGCGTCCCGGCGGCGGCACATCGACGTGCAGCGCATCTACCACAGGATGGAGCCGCGCGACCTGACGGCGGCGGTGAGGTTCTACCTCGGCCGCGACCATGTGGGCGCCCACGGCGCAGAGGCCGACGCCAAGGCCACCGCCGAAGTCCTCAAGGCGCAGATGGTGAAGTATCCGGATCTCCCGAAGACGTCCGGTGAGATGGACGAGTACCTTGTGCCGCACGACCCGATGAACGCGGATCGCCAGGGCATGATAAGGTGGATCGACGGCGCCTGGTGCATAAACTTCGGCAAGAAGAAGGGCATGAGGCTCGCCACCCTGCTGGCCAACGAGCGCAACTACCTCAGGTGGATCGTCAATGGCGCGTTCGACACCGAGGTGCGCCAGATCGTCAGCGCATTCATGGAGCGCGGCGTCCTGCCGCCGCCGCCGATCGCTGCGAAAAAGTGAATGTGCGGACGCATTCGCACGCTTGAAAACGGAAACGGCTTTTTGATAAACTAACCGAAACATCCATACAGAAGAAAGGACTTGGCATGAACAGACGTGATTTCCTGAGACTATCCGCCGCGACGTCGGCCGCCGCCGTTGCGGGCTGTGCGACCAGACAGGCGATTCCGCAGTGGACCGGCACCGACAAGATCAAGGCGTTTCTTCTCCACCTCGGGCACAACATGTGGTGCGAGTGGCTTCCCGACGACCTGAACGCCACGGCCAAGTTCCATGACAGGTACGTCCCCAACCTCAAGCTCCGCAACCGCGACGAATTGTGGAATCGCGCAACCCAGCGCATGGCGGAGCGGAAACTCAACATGCTCGTCATCGACATCGGCGAAGGTCTCGTGTACCCCAGCCATCCCGAACTCGCGATAGAGGGGAGCTGGTCTCCCGACAGGCTTCGCTCCGAGATCATCCGTTTGCGCGGGATGGGCATCGAGGCGATCCCGAAGCTGAATTTCTCGGCAACGCACGACGGGTGGCTCAAGCACTACCACCGCATGCTCACCCTGCCGAAGTACTATGAGGTCGTAAAGGATGTGATCCGCGACGTGGCTGAGGTGTTCGGGACGCCAAGGTTTTTCCACCTCGGCTTCGACGAAGAGGCGACAAGCCACTCGGCGAACCGCAACTACTTCGTCATGCGCACGGGGGACATGTGGTGGCACGACTTCCTCTACGCGGTCAGGTGCACGGAGGATTGCGGATGCCGTCCATGGGTGTGGAGCGACTATGGATGGGATCATCCGGACTATTTCAGGAGGTGTCCGAAGAGCGTGGTGCAGAGCAACTGGTACTACGACGAGTGCCATGGCGGATTCGACCTCGAGAAGAACAAGACCGCAGACCACAAGAGGCTCAAGGAATTCTGGGATCTGGAGGCGGCGGGCTTCGACCAGATCCCATGCGGTACGAACTGGGTCGGCTGGAAGCGCCGCAAGGAGAACGTCGGCGCCGACGACGTGATCGGCAAGCTGGTCAGGCTCGGCCGCG
>CAVFWS010000038.1:0-4994 GCA_963626295.1 Clostridium sp. CAG:138 | reverse complement strand
CCTTGGGTTCATGATGGCTCCATGGGCTTCGTGCGACAGCGAGGAGAACCTGCAGAAAAACCTCAGCGGCGTGGATCTGTTCGCAGATGCCCTCGAAGGCAAGATTGCACAAAACAAGAGGCGGTAACCGATGTTCAACAACAAAGTCTACCACAAGATCGATGCGCTATCGGGAAGCGTGGCAACGCTTCGGGCCGAGGGCGTGAAGTACAACGAGATCGCCGAGGTCGAATCACGCGCCGGCGTGTCGCTCGCCCAGGTGATCAAGCTCGACGGGCCTAACGTCACGCTTCAGGTGTTCGCCGGGGCGCGTGGCGTGGATACCGCGGCGAAGGTGCGGTTCCTTGGCGAGACCATGAAGGTGCCGTTCTCGCACAAGCTGCTTGGGCGCGCCTTCACGGGCGCATGCGTACCGAGGGACGGGGGGCCAGAGATCGACGACGATCCGTCACCCATCGGGCAGCCGTCCGTCAACCCGGCGAAGCGCATAATGCCGAACCAGATGGTGCGCACCAACATCCCGATGATCGACCTCTTCAACTCGCTGGTCAAGTCGCAGAAGCTGCCGATCTTCGCGCGGGCGGGAGAACCGTACAACGAGCTGCTCGCCCGCATCGCACTCCAGGCCAACTCCGACGTGATCGTGATCGGCGGCATGGGGCTTAAGTACGACGAATACCTGAAGTTCCGCAGCACGCTCGACGAGTCTGGCGCGCTTGCGCGTACGGTCATGTTCGTCCACACGGCCGCGGACCCGACGGTCGAATGCGTGCTGGTGCCGGACGTGTCGCTTGCGGTCGCGGAGAAGTTCGCCCTCGAGGGCAAGGACGTGCTGGTGCTGCTCACAGACATGACGTCCTTTGCCGACGCCATGAAGGAGATCGCGATAACGATGGAGCAGATCCCGTCCAACCGCGGCTATCCGGGCGACCTGTATTCGCAGCTTGCGGCGCGCTACGAGAAGGCGGTGGACTTCGATGGCGCAGGGTCGATCACCATACTTGCCGTCACGACGATGCCTGGCGATGACGTCACCCATCCCGTGCCGGACAACACCGGGTACATAACGGAAGGGCAGTTCTACCTGCGGAACGGAAGGATCGAGCCGTTCGGTTCGCTCAGCCGCCTCAAGCAGCAGGTGAACAAGGGGGTGGATCCCTCCGACCGGAAGTTCCTTGAGGGCAAGGGCATAGAGAACGCGGATGCGCTGTCCGACAGGGATGCCATCCGGCTCGCGAACACGACGAGGGAGGATCACCGCACGATCATGGATGCCATGATCAAGCTCTACGCCTCGTACAAGGAAGCGGTCGAGAAGCAGTCCATGGGATTCAAGATGAGCAGCTGGGACCAGAAGCTCCTGAAATACGGGGACATGTTCGAGCGCAAGATGATGGATCTTTCCGTGAACATCGAGCTCGTGGACGCGCTTGACCTCGGATGGCGCATCCTTTCCGAATGCTTCGAGAAGGGCGAGGTTGGCATACCGTCCAAGTTCACGGACAAGTACTGGCCCAAGAACTGAGGCGTCAGATACGGGAGTCCGTCATCCCATTCTTCAGGAAGGTTGCGGGAAAGCCAAAATGAGCATGATCGAGCAAAAGGGAATGTATCGCGAGTTCCCGCGCAGCGGAAAGCCGCATGCGCGAACGACCCATTACTGTCCAGGCTGTGGCCATGGCATCGTGAACAAGCTGATGGCGGAGGCCTGCGCCGAACTCGGGCTACAGGACAACACCATTTTCGTCGATCCGGTGGGGTGCGGCGTGTTCACGTACTACTATTGGGATGCGGCCCATGTGTCTGCGGCGCACGGACGCGCCTCCGCGGCGGCGACAGGCGTATGCCGGGCCCGCCCGGAATCCGTCACGATCGCCTACCAGGGGGATGGCGACCTCGGGGCGATCGGCTTCAACAACGCATTCCAGGCGGCAAGCAGGGGCGAGCGCTTCGGGTGCATATTCATAAACAACTCGCTGTACGGGATGACCGGCGGGCAGATGGCCCCGACGACGCTTGAGGGTGAAAAGACCACAACGACGCCTTTTGGGCGGGATCCGTCGCTGACTGGACATCCTCTCCATGTCTGCGAGGTGTTCAACCAGCTGCAGGCTCCGGTATACATCGCGCGCGTTTCGGTCGCCGACACCAGGCGCATCATGCAGTGCAGGCAGGCGATACGTCGCGTGTTTGACATCCAGCGTAACCACAAGGGGTATGCGCTGCTTGAGATACTTGCGCCGTGCCCGACAAACTTCAGGATGTCCCCAGACGTCGCGGCCAAGTTCTGCATGAACGAGATGGAGCGGGAATTCCCCCTCGGGACGTTTCGTGACGTCGAGAAGGGCGTAAGCGGCATCGAGCCGGTCAGGCATCCCGAATCGCAATCGCTGGCCATTCATTCCGTTCCGCTGAAACGCTCCTGCGCCGAGCTCTTCGACGAGGGCGACCACGCGCCGGAGGCGGTCGATTCGCCTGACGTGCCGGAACGGCGCTTCAAGTTCGCCGGCTATGGCGGTCAGGGAGTGCTGTCGCTCGGCCTTTGCATAGCGGAGGCGGCGCGCCTTGAGCGGCGGCACACGCTATGGTTCCCAAGCTACGGGCCGGAGCAGCGCGGCGGCAGCGCAAACTGCTCGGTTGTGATTTCGGGCGCCGCGATCGGGGCTCCGACGGTGGAGCATCCGGATGTCCTCGTATGCATGAACCAGCCGGCATACGAACGCTTTGCGAACGACGTCAGGGAAGGCGGGACCATCGTTGTGGACGAATCCGTGCCGCTGAACGTCGAGCCGCCAAAGGGCGTCACGCTCCATCGCTGGCCGGCCATAAAGATGGCCGAGGATTTCGGGGTGCCCAAGGCGGCAAATACGATGATGCTCGCGGCGCTCAGGAAATTCGGCCTGACAGGACTTTCCGGCGAAAACCTTGAGACGGCGCTTGTCGCGTCCTTCCGGAAGAAGCCTGAGCTTGGCGAAAAGAACCGCGAACTGCTCAGGAGGGCCGAGGGCCTGTCGTAGCGGCCATTCGTTGCGCTATGGTCGCCTCGTATCCGCGATCGGAAGGGGTGTAGTATTTCTTCGGGATCTTCAGGTAGCTCTGTTGCACCCAGGCATCCTGGAAATCGTGCGGGTATATGTAGTCCTTTGACCTCTCCTTGCCGATCGCCTTCACGTGCACGTTCTTGAGGTGTTCGGGGACTGGCTGCACCGCACCGGACTGGATGTCGGCCATTGCGCCATCCAATGCCACATAGGAACGGTTTGACTTCGGGGCCGTGGCAAGGTAGGTGGTCGCCTGCGCCAGCGAAATGCGGGCCTCCGGCATGCCGACGAACTCCACCGCCTGCAGTGCGCTCACCGCGATTGTCAGGCCTCGCGGATCAGCGTTGCCTATATCCTCCGAAGCGAGGATCACAAGGCGCCGGGCTATGAAGCGCGGATCCTCCCCGGCCACAAGCATCTTCGCGAGCCAGTATATGGCGGCATCGGGATCGGAGCCGCGCACCGACTTTATGAACGCGGAAATGGTGTCGTAGTGGCCATCCTCCTTCTTGTCGTACTGGACAAGCCTTTTCTGGATGCATTCCTCGATTACCTCCAGCGTGAGGTGTACCATGCCGTCATCGGACGGCGGTGTCGAGCGGAACGCGATCTCAAGTGCCGTAAGCGCATGGCGGGCATCTCCGTCGCACATTTCGGCGAGGAAGCGCTTTGCGTGCGGATCGAACGCGGAAGGGCTGTCGCCATACCCGCGATCCTTGTCTGAGCAGGCCCTGTCGAGAAGGGTGGTCACGTCCTCCGGACCAAGCGGCTTCAGCTCGAACACGAGGGATCTGGACGTGAGAGGGGTGTTCACGAACATCGACGGATTGTGCGTCGTCGCCCCGATCAGCACCACGGAGCCATCCTCCACGTACGGGAGGAGCACATCCTGCTGCGCCTTGTTGAACCTGTGGATCTCATCGACGAACAGTATCGTGCCCGGCCCGCCAAGCTCCGTACGGGCCCTGTCGCAAACCTTGCGGATCTCCGCGACATTCGATGTCACGCCGGAGCATCTTACGAAATTCCGCCTTGTAGTCCTCGCTATCACCTCGGCGAGCGTAGTCTTGCCGCATCCGGGCGGGCCGAAAAGGATTATGTTTGTGATCCGGTCGGCCTCGATGACCCGCCTGAGCAGTTTTCCCTTGCCCAATATGTGATCCTGCCCGACAACCTCATCGATCGTGCGAGGGCGCATGCGCGCCGCCAAAGGCTGTGCTTCACCGTATTCCATGCCCCGAATTATACCACAAAAAGTTTTACCCCAATCTATTGAGTTGTGATACAATATGGGCGTTTGAAAAAAGCGGAGATGACATATATGAGAAAGACTCTCTTCGGTCTCGCGGCGGTTGCGGCGCTAAGTATATTTGCGGCGGACGTCAATCGGAAGCGCGACGTGATTTTCTATCATTACGACATGGTTCCCGTCTTCTGGCCGAAGTCGCTCCCGTACTCAACGGAAAGTCTCATTAACGGGTTCGAGAGTCCCAAGCGCATCATGGACGGCATTCCCGGCGCGGCGATGGGGGGTGCGATAAAGCCCGATACGTTCGTGTACGTCCCCATGGGGAACTTCGCCAACCTCTCCGTGCACGTCCCGTCAAACGAGCCGCAGATGAAGCAGCCATCGGGATCCTCCTGGCTTTCGGGCGTAAGGAACGCCCTCGAGGACATCAAGAAGGCGGGGAAGGCCAACGACCCGATATCCGCGATGAGCGAATTTGTCCGCAAGAAGCACAAGAGTGAGTTCTTCGTCGCCCTTTGCGTGAACGACACGTTCCTCCAGTACGGGTACAATCCGCTCAAGCCGCCGCCGCCGTATCTGGCCGACAACTACATGTTCAACAGCTTCAAGGCGAAGCATCTCGATTGGCTCATGGGATCCCAGAGGGACACCCCGCCGCTCAAGGGGCTGAAGGACAACTTCCCGCCGTATGCCGAAAGCTGGTG
>CAVFWS010000037.1:1752-16295 GCA_963626295.1 Clostridium sp. CAG:138 | reverse complement strand
GTCCTCGAAATGCAGCCGGAGCAGACGGACGCGCTCGACGTCGTCGACGAGGCGGCGCAGGACGGGGTGGACGGCGCGGAGGCACTGCTCAAGGCGCAGGCGGCGCGTCCGAGCGTCTGCGAGGAGGCGAAGGTGCGCTACGCCGTCTATCTCCGGAATAAGGGACGTGCGGCGGAGACTCTCGCCCTCTGGCGCGAGATCGCGCGCCGCTGGCCGGACAACCCGCACTACGCCGCCACGCTGAAGGATCTTGAGAAATGACGTTCGAGTATGCCTACAAGACGCCGGACGGGACGCGGCACGTCGCGCGCATGAAGGCGCGGTCGAAGGAGCGCGTCTTCGCCTCGCTGCGCGAGCGCGGCATCAAGCCAATCCGCGTCGACAGGGCGAAGCCGGAGGGCGTGTTCGGGTGGCTGGGCTACGTCCTGACCTCGCCGCTCTGGGTCGCGGTGCTCGTCGCGGCGGCGGCGACGGGTGTGGCGGTGTCCGTTGTTGTCCGGGAGAAGCCGCGTCCGGCGGGAGTCGTCCGGGCGTTCGCGGACGGCGAGCGGTTCAGAGAGCTGGCGCGGCAAGCCGAGGCCGTGCGCACGGCGCACGCCGAGGCGTTCAAGTCCGTGGACTTCGAGCTGTTGCGCAACTACGCGCTCATCGCGCAGGTGGACGACCTCCAGCGGCTCAACGCCGAGATCACCAAGGCGAAGGTCGTCATCGCCAACACGCGGGAGCGGCTGCGCGCGCTGTTCGGCGGCGTGGCGGAGGCGTTCGCGGGCGACCCGAAGGGGCTGGCGGCGGCGCAGGCGCTCTACGGCGAGGTCGTCTCGGAGGTGGACGCGGACGAGGCGCAGGTCGAGTCGGATGAGGCGGCAATCGTCCTCCTGTCGGAGAACCGCGACAAGTGGAAGGTCGTCAAGGGGCGGATCGTCTTCTCGGACGACGCGCTGCGCCGTGACTTCGCGCCGCTGGCTCAGGCGGTCGATCCGAGCACGGCTCGCTGGCACAAGGACTTCGGCGGCACGGCCATCGAATCCAACGTCATCAAGGTGACGTTCCCGAAGAAGTAGGTTGCCAAAAAAAGGATGGCGCGGCGCACCTTGTCCAGATACGCGACCTCATACGCAAGGACAGTGTGCGCATCGTTCCGATTGGTTGCCTGAAGCCGTGACGGATGCCATGAACCCCTTTGACAGACCAACAACGAAGGCGCCTCCATCGCTGGAAGCGGCTTCGTTCGGTAGGGCGCGTTTCAACGGTGAAGAGTCCGGATGGAAATCGAAAAATCGCAAACCGCAGGCGATATGTGGTATAATTGCCGCATGAAAAGAACACTCTTGCTTATCCCCGCCGCGATGGCGGCGTTTGCCGGGTCGGAAGACATCAACTGGAGCGTAGATACCTATGAGCCGCGCACCCCGATGATCTCGGGGTCTGTGGCTTCCGGGTTCCATGGGTCCGTGACGCCGATGAAGCGAGTGGACATCTACCTGATTAACTCCCTTACCGATGCGGACCGCAGCTGGAGCGGGACGGCATGGCGCAACGAGCGGGTGAACGCGCAGTTCGCCCTCTGGACCCGCGAGGGGGCGGAGCAGGTGCGCATAGCGGCCTCCGACCTCGTGACGCGGGATGGCGCAAGGATCCCGGCGAGCGCGTGCCGGCTGCGCTTCGTCCGCTATGTCCTATCCTCCCAGGTGAATCGCCTGGGGACAACCGTCCGCCCTGAGGAGCTCATCGGGGACTGCCTTGACGACGCCGAGTCCGTGGACATGCCGCCGAACAGCTACCGTCCGTTCTGGCTCACGGTAGATGTCCCTGAAAACGCAAAGCCAGGCAGGTATTCCGGCACGGTGAAGGCCGTCGCGCGGGGGGGGCGGAGCATAGTGTTCGACGTGTCCATCGAGGTGCAGGACAGGGTGCTTCCGTCGCCCAAGGACTGGAGTTTCTTCCTCGACCTCTGGCAGCATCCGCTCGCGGTCGCCCGCTACCATGGGGTGAAGCCGTGGTCCAAGGACCACTATTCGCTCCTCCGTCCTCTGCTTCGCGAGCTTGCCGACATCGGGCAGAAGACGATTACGGCGACGCTGACCGACCTTCCGTGGAACCACCAGAACTTCGACCCGTACTACACGATGGTCAGGCACGTGAAGGGCAGGGACGGCAAGTTCACGCACGACTACAGCCTCTTCGACGAATGGGTATCCTTTGCGCAGGAGTGCGGCCTCGGTCCGCAGATACACTGCTACACGATGGTCACGTGGGGCAACCTCGTCCACTACATTGACGGCGCGACGGGCGACCGCATCGCGGAGAAGCTCGTCCCCGGCACGCCCGCGCACGAGGCGTTCTGGGGCCCGTTCCTCGCCGATTTCCAGAAGCACGTCGAGTCCAAGGGCTGGCTCGGCAACACGTACGTGGCCATAGACGAGCGAAGCCGCGAGGAGCTGATGGCTTCGGCCTCTATCCTGAAGAAGTATGCGCCGGGCCTCAAGATCCAGATGGCGGGCAACAGGCCGCCAAGCACATTCGAGGGGATCGAGATACACAACTATTCGCAGGGGATGCGCGCGGACTACGTGACTCAGGCGTTCAAGGACGAGGTAAGCGTTCGCCGTTCGAAGGGATATGTGACCACCACCTACATCTGCTGCAATCCGCCGCGTCCCAACACATTCACGTATTCGCCGTATGCCGAGCAGCATTGGCTCGGCCTTTACGCTGCGGCGCAGGGATTCGACGGCATGCTCCGCTGGGCGGCGTTCAACTGGCCCCGCGATCCGCTGTTCGACACGTCCTTCAACCCGCACCACGGATCGTGGGCTCCGGGCGACACATTCCTCGTATACCCCGGCCCGCGCCTTTCCGTCCGCTGGGAGAACCTTCGCGACTCCATCGAGAACTTCGAGAAGATCCGCATCCTCCGCGAGAGCGGGGCATCGACTCCGGCGCTCGAGAAGGCCCTTGCCGAGATCGACTACACGAAGGAAGCGGCCAGCGGTAGCGAGGGCTATTTCATCGGCAAGATGAAGGCCGTGACAGACGCGATAGACTTGGCGTCCGAGAAATGAGCGGCAGTCCCGAGTTCACGTTGCGCACTGCGCGCCTTGGCGACGCCGGCAGGATCTTCGCCATGATCCGCAGGCATCCCGACGAGCTGATCCCGAAGCCGTTGGGCGACATAGTCGCCGCGATAGACAGGTTCATCGTGGCGGAGTCGGGGGGCGAGATAGTCGGGTGCGCATCATATTCGATACTGCCCGAGATAGGCGCCGCCGAACGCGCCACGGTTGAGCTCCAGTCCGTGGCGGTGGTTGAGAATTACAGGAAATTCGGGATAGGCAGGGCGCTCATCGAGGCCCTCCTCGGACGGGTCGCGCCGTTCGAGCCGGAGGAGGCGCTTGTGCTTACGTTCGTGCCGGGGTTCTTCGAGCGGCTTGGCTTCCGCGAGATCCCGAAGTCGAGGGTGATGCACAAGCTGTATTCGGGCTGCCTGCACTGCACGAAGCACGCGGACCCGTTTACGTGTCCGGAAATAGCGATGTCAAGGAAACTTCGGAAGGATAAGGAGTAGTGGATTATGGATATCTTTAGGGTCGCCGAGAACGATAGCGGTCTTTCCAACGGGGAAATCGCAAGCCTGCTCGAGAAATCGCTGGAGGGGCGTATGCTCAGGAACGTGCTGATCATTCCGCCGGACTTCACCAGGTACCACTCGAACGCCGGCTTCATCACCTGCGCGTACTACAAGGCTCTCACCTCTCGTGGCGTCGCGGTGGACGTGATGCCGGCGCTCGGCACGCACGTGCCGGTGTCCGAGGCGCAGTGGAAGGTGATGTTCCCCGACATCCCGTACGCGAAGATGATCGTCCACAACTGGCGCACCGACGTGGTGCGGCTTGGCGAGGTGCCCGCGGAGGCCGTCAGGGAGATTTCCGACGGCCTCTGGACCGAGCCCGTGAGCGTTGAGGTGAACCGCCGCATAATGGACGAAAGGTACGACCTCATCATCTCGCCCGGACAGGTCGTCCCGCACGAGGTGATCGGGATGGCGAACCACGCGAAGAACCTGTTCGTCGGGTGTGGCGGCGCGGACATGATCAACAAGTCGCACATGATCGGGGCCGTATGCGGGATGGAGAAGGCCATGGGGCGCGACCACACGCCCGTCCGCCGCCTCTTCGACTATGCGTTCGAGCATTTCCTCGCGAAGCGTCCGATCCTATGGGTGCTGACCGTGAACACCGCGCCTGGCGGCAAGATACACTCACACGGCATCTTCATCGGCGAGGGGCGCAACTGCCTCACCGAGGCGGTAAGGCTCGCCCAGCAGAAGAACATCGACTACGTCGAACACGGCATCAGGAAGTGCGTCGTATATCTTGACGGCAGCGAATTCAAGACGACCTGGCTCGGAAACAAGTCCATCTACCGCACACGCATGGCGATGGCCGACGGCGGCGAACTCATCATACTTGCGCCCGAAGTCCACCAGTTCGGCGAGGACAAGACGGTGGACGGCCTCATCCGCAAGTACGGGTACAAGGGGCGTCTCCACACGCTCGAGGTGTTCAGGGGCCCGGAGGCGGACGACCTGCGCGCGAACATGGGCGCGGCGGCGCACCTGATCCACGGATCTTCCGATGGGCGCTTCACGATCACGTACTGCGTGAAGAACATCACGAGGGAGGAAGTCGAGAGCGTGGGGTTCAAGTCGGCGGACTACGATGAGATCGTGAAAAAATACGACCCGGCGAAGCTCAAGTACGGATACAACACGGTTGACGGCGAGGAGGTGTACTTCATCCCCAATCCGGCCTTGGGCCTCTGGATCAACCGCGAAAGGTTTAATGCGTGACATAGCGCAGAATTGAATACAGGAGAGAAACGATGAAAGCGAAAATAGAGACGGATCTTGGCGCCATAGAGCTTGAGCTTGACGAGAAGAAGGCTCCGGCGACGGTCAGGAACTTCGTGGACTACGCAAAGAGCGGCCACTACAACGGCACGATATTCCACCGCGTGATAGACGGATTCATGATCCAGGGGGGCGGCTTCACGCCCGACATGGACCAGAAGCCCACGAAGGCGCCGATCCGCAACGAGGCGATGAACGGCCTCAGGAACGCCCGCGGCACGATCGCGATGGCGCGGACCATGGTCGTCGATTCCGCGACGAGCCAGTTCTTCATCAACCTCGTGGACAACGGGTTCCTCGATTTCCGCAACCCCACGCCGCAGGGATTCGGCTATGCGGTATTCGGCAAGGTCACGAAGGGGATGGATGTTGTTGACAAGATCGCGAAGGTCGAGACAGGCAATCGCGGGATGCACCAGGATGTGCCGGTACGCGCGGTCTCGATCAAGAGCGTGACGATTGAAGAGCCGGCAGAAGGGAAGAAGGACTGACATGGCATCATTCTCACGTGAGGAAGTGCTTGCCTACCACAAGGGCGGCAAGGTGAGCGTATGCCTTCCCAAGGGGCTTAGGACCAAGGAGGATCTGTGCCTCGCGTACACGCCTGGCGTCGCGCAGGCCGTGAAGGCCATCGCCGAGAAGCCCGGGATGGTCTACGAGTGCACCGCGAAGCCGAATCTCGTCGCCGTGGTTTCGGACGGCACTGCGATCCTCGGCCTCGGCGACCTCGGCGCGACGGCTTCCATCCCGGTGATGGAGGGCAAGGCGGTGCTGTTCAAGTCGTTCGGCGATGTGGACGCCTGGCCCGTCCCCCTCGCGCACTGCCGTGTGGACGGGAGGGACACGGGCAAGACAGATCCCAGGCGCGTGATTGACGCCGTGAAGGCCATTGCGCCGCAGTATGGCGGCGTGAACCTTGAGGACATCGCCGCTCCCGCGTGCTTTGAGATCGAGGATACGCTCGACGCGGAGCTTGACATCCCGGTGTTCCACGACGACCAGTGGGGCACGGCGGTGATTGCGCTCTCTGGCGTGATGAACTACGCGGAGCTTGCCGGGAAGAAACTGGATGAGCTCAAGATCGTGATGAACGGCGCCGGAGCCGCCGGCATTCGGATATGCGAGATGTGCAAGGCCGCCGGCGTGAAGGACATCACGATGTGCGACACGAAGGGGACGATCCGCACCGGCCGCACGGACCTCAATCCGTACAAGCGCAGGCATGCCGTGGATACCGACAAGCTTACGCTCAAGGAGGCGCTCGCCGGCGCGGATGTGTTCATCGGCGTATCCGCCGCAAACGTGCTGACGGGCGACGACGTGAAGAAGATGGCCGATTTCCCGGCGATATTCGCGATGGCGAACCCGGATCCCGAAATCGATCCAGCGCAGGTGGCGGAGGCGCTTGCCGGACGCCGCTACGTGATGGTGACCGGACGGAGCGACTATCCGAACCAGATCAACAATGTGCTTGGCTTCCCGTACCTGTTCCGTGGGGCGCTCGACGTACGCGCGAGAACAATCAACAAGGAGATGAAGGTCGCGGCCGCGAACGCTCTCGCCATGCTTGCACGCAAGCCGGTCACGCCAGAGGTGCAGGCCCTCTATCCCGACGAGAACCTTGTCTTCGGAGATGGATACATCATCCCGAAGCCATTCGACCGCCGTCTGTTCGTGGAGGTGTCCTACGCAGTCGCCGAGGCTGCGGTGAAGAGCGGCGTGGCGCAGTCCAAGGTCGATCTTGCGGAATACCGCGCCTCCCTCGAAAGGCGCAATGCCGACAGGGCGTAGCCTTCAAGATGAAGGATTCTAAAGACAGATGTGACGGTGCTGGGTGCCGTCATTGGTTCTTCGACTTTGACGGTACGCTTGCGAGGACAGGCGAGGACATTATAGCCGCATGGAAGAAATCGCTCGCGGATCTCGGAAGGGAGTGTCCGAGATTCGACGAGGTGTTCACCATAGGCCCAACGATCGACAAGGTTGTTTACGACCTTTTCGATGATGCTTCGCCGGAGCTTGTCGAGAAGGTCGTGGAGCGGTTTCGCGTGAACTACGACGAATCTGGCTTCCCGAACACCATCCCGTATCCGGGCGTGCCCGAATGGCTGGATGCGCTCAAGTCCTCCGGCGCGAAACTGTATATCGTCACGAACAAGCGTCATGCGCCCACGCAGAAGATTGTCAAAAAGCTCGGATGGGATTCCCTTTTTGACGGAGTGTGGAGCTTCGATTCCATACCCGGAGTGAAGTACAGGAAACCGGATCTTCTCGCTCGTCTCATTTCGGAGATGGGGATAGCTCACTCGGATTCGGTGATGGTCGGCGACACGAAAGGGGACATTGACGCAGGAAACGTGAACGGCATGCATACCGTTGGCGTTACATGGGGATATGGCTCCAGGGAAGAGCTTGTCGGGGCGGATGAAATCAAGGATAGGCTGCCCTGAAGTGGGACTGATTCTCATCGGACATAACATGTGTCGCGGCATCGCAGGGAAGTGGGCCTTGGCATCTTCCCTTGCGCTTTTTGCGTCTGCTGTTGCGGTGATGCATGGCTGTGCGGCAATTCCCGCCAATGCCAGCGCGGAGTCGATTCGGGACTTCTACCTGAACGAGGTGGGCGATCCCGAATGCGCAGTGGTCACGGAATCTACGCTGGCAGGCGACCCTCACCGAATCTTTCGTGTTGCGTCGCTTGGGAAACTGTATGTCCACCTTGCCCTTGTCAACATGGAGCGGCGTGGCGCCATCGATCTGGATCTCAGCGTAAGGTCGGTATCGAAGCTTGACCTGCCGCCGGAGTACGAGTCGGTGACGCTACGGGATCTTCTGGACGGCAGGTCTGGTCTCCCGCGCGAATTTCTCAACCCCTGGAATCCTATCGATTGGCATACGGCCCTGATGTGTGGCCTGTTCGGCACCCACATCTACGGGGGATTTGACTCGCGGGAGCAGTTTGCGCCAGAGCTCTCAAGTCGCCGTACGCTCGCATTCCTGAAGGCGCATGAGCGACAGTATTCCAATGTCGGTTTCGCGCTGCTTGCCATGTGTGCCGAAGATGCGACAGGGCGCACCATCGACGAAATCCTGCAAACGGAGGTGGTTGAGCCGCTTGGGATGGAAGATACGTCGTTCTGCCCAATGGGCGAAGCCCAAAAGCGGCTTACGGCGCCATGCGCGGGAAAACTCCCGTGGCTGTATCCACGCGGTTCGCAGGTGCCGGAGCATCGCCTTGGCAGCGCACTTCGCGGAATGGGGTCCATATTCTCTTCGGCTTCGGATGTGGCCAAATTCGTCAAGGCGTATTGGCCAATAGTTGAAGCGGATCTTGCGTCCAGGCCGATCGGACAGCGCCAGGATGGCGAGCTGTGCGGAATGCTGAACGTGCGCAGTCTTGGTTGCGGACGCAAGGTGCTGTACCGTTTCGGGATGATATACGGCGGCAATTCGTTCTTGGCGATTGATCCGCAGACGCACCGCTTTCTCGCCATATTGCGCAATGTAACGTCGTGGCCGGCATCCGAGGATTTCGATCTCGCCGCAAGATACTTCGGCGATTAGCCTAAAAACCAGTTGAGAATCGGATATCTCACACGGCGACACTTATAAAGATTCGGGTGGATTTCAACTGCGATGTTTAGGTTTATTCGCCCTTCATTCGCCTCTTCACTTCGTCCTTAGCCGCAAGGCGCGGCTTCGCCGCTGGCGCAAAGAGGGCACAAAGGACAATCCATCCCGTATAGTGTCATGATCTTGCAAGGCTCTATTTGCGCGAAGGTCTCTCTGCGCCCGCCTTGTGCCCCCTCTGAGGCTAAGGCTTGAAAACAACACGCTGTTCAAAATCCCTTGATTCCGCATCCGGCCCGCAAAACGGCTTTCACCACATTGGTGAAGGTCTCCAGACCGGCAAACCCCAATAGACAAAGGGTCACATATGGCTCTTTCAACTGCCGCGTTTAGTATAATGAAGCCTGGCAGCGAGCGATATGCGCCGTTTGGCGTCCTCGCTTAGGCCACCTCCGCCCATGCCAAGCCAGATGAGTGCGCAGGTGTCGAGAAGGTAGTCCATCAGGCGTTCTCCCAAAGTGCGGAGTCGTCCGCGAACAGGTTTCCCTTGATGGCGATACGCGTGCCGTATTTCGCGAGTGGACGGATTTTGCGCATGGGCCTTATCGGCACAACGCGGGCGATGGGCCGTCCGTATTTGAGAATCGTGAACGACACAAAGCGTGACTCAACCTCTGACAGCATCCCTGAGAAGTTTGTCTTGGCTTCATTGACGTTTAGCGCGGTTTGCATGAAAAGTCATCCTTCCATTCTTGATGTGTGAGATTGTAGCAAAATTGAGATGTTGATTCAATCATGGCTGTTGACCAACATGCAACGTCGAGGCGCAGATGTGTCGATGTCGCCCTCGCCATCGTGCGCAGCAAGGCGTCGTCCATGACGTGAAAAAAGAACATATTGTGGTTGACTCAAAAAAAAACCGTATAATTGCATATTGTTTTTTTTCGGAAAAAGAAGGCTGACTGTGAAAAGCAAATACACGAAGATGCGCCTATTCATGGCTGTTTGGGCTATCGCTCCGGTTTTAGCCTATGCAGGCCTGAAGGTTGTCGCTGACGGGGATGGGTTTTCCGTTTTCAGGGACGGTGCCTGTCTCGTCTCTTCGATTTCCGTTGAAAATGGCGAAATGTCGCCGCAGGACATCAGGAGGTCGTTCGTCACGTCAGCACGGCATGGCAAGGTCTGGAATGCATGGTGTGATCGGAATGATGGACGATATCGGCTTGAGGTTGCCGAGCGTCCGGATGGTTCGGTTGAACTGACGATGGCTGGCGAGGTCTCACCATACGACAAGCTCAGGGTTAGGAAGCTCGCCATCGACATTCCGTCCGATGTGCTGGACGGACGAGGCTGGAAGGCGTATGTCGGTGACGGACGGCGCGTCAAGACGGAGGCCGGAACCTGGTCATCGGAGTTTTCCGGCGCAAACATGCGGTTTCTCGCGACAGACGGACTTGTCTTCGATTTCAATCCGCTGGGAGCCGGTGACTGGGCCTCTGCGTATTCGGTGGGAGCCGTCAAGGGCGTCTGGAAAGTCGAGCGTGTCGGCAAATCATATCGATTCTCGGGCGGCAGCTTTCTTGGCCGCCCCTACGGCGGTTTCACGGGAGCGAAGCTTGTCATCCGGCCGGGAGCGTTCGAAGACTATCCGAAGCATCATCTGGTTCGCCAGTACAATTACCCCATGCATCTCAAGGCGAGCCATTCGCTGGCGTTTGGCGCAACCCGGCGTGGCGAGCGCTTTTCCGAAGGCAACATCGACTACTCGGATAGGCATGGCTATGGTTGGCTGAGCGCGGCGGCGCGAGACGTCGTGAAGGGGGCCGAGGAGGGTGTCCTCTATTCGTGCGTAAGGGGAAGGAATGGCGTCTACCGGATTTCAGGCTTGCCGGACGGCCATTACGTGCTGACGGTCGAGGCCGGCAACTCTACCGGCGAGGATAACGGGTTCTCCGTTTCCGTCAATGGCGATTCCATTGTGCCGCAGGTTTCGGTAGCGCGCGGGACGGCGCGTCAGTTCGCGAAGGCAGTACACGTCACGGGAGGCATTGCCGACATTGCGCTGGACGGTAATTTCATCCTGTCGGTCATCGCGCTGCAGCCGATTCTTGCCGATGCCGAAGACTACTCGATTTCGCGTGGCTTCTGGTGTACGGATGGGTATGAGCCTGGAACGATCTACCGCAATTCAGAGACAAACGCACCGGCGGTCTTTCGTCTGGCGGACGAGACTTATGATCTGCCGATTCCCGGCACTGAGACGTCTGGCGCGTGGCGGCATCCGCCATCGCCCGTGCTCATGCCAGATCCGGCGACACCTTCCCTGGCTTGGCTCAAGCGGGCAAAGGCCGTCAAGACGCTCTGCAATTCGTCAACGCTTGCCGAACTTGACGATGCCGAGGATCGTCGCCGCTTCATTGGCGACCTTACGGAAGGGAAAGGCTATTCGGCGGTGATGGTTTCCGGGATGCACAGCAGGCATACGTACGAGGCCCATCTTGCGCGAGGGACGGAGGCCATCGGCAGGATCGCCGACGAAGTGCATCGCCGAGGTCTCAAGCTGATGGATCATCATGACGCGACGCTACTCTGGAACATCGATGCCGGGTTCCGAGTGCTTCTTGAACGGGTGCCGGAACTTCAGCGATCGCGGATAGACGGTTTGCCGTCGTTCCAGCTCTGTCCGAACAATCCGGTCTACAAGGAGACCTACTACCGGTACCTTCGAGGGCTTGTCGAGGCGGGCGTTGACGGGCTTCAGCTGGACGAGGTGTGCTTCTTCTCGGACCGTTGCGTGTGTGCGGCGTGTCGCGACCGGTTCTTCCGTGAGACCGGCTGGAGAATACCGGCAAACGAGCTTGATAGGGACTTCAATGACCCGGATTCCCCGCTCCGCAAGCGGTGGCACGTGTGGCGCGTAAAGACTATCGCCAACTGGTTCGTCGAGTTGAGGCGGCGGCTGATGGACGTCAAGCCGGATCTTGTCGTAAGCATGTACACCACGCATTGGGGGTTCACGACCTCGAACCCCAAGTTGGGTACAGGCAACGATCTCCTGGAACTTGCACGGACGGTGAATTTCTTTGGCACTGAGGTAATGCCGAGGAATCCGATCCTTTCCGGGCGTGCGCTTCTCGCGCATCGCAAGACGATGCATCTGCTCAACAAGGCCTATGGCACGCCAATCTGGGCCTGGTTTTACGGGACAGGTCGTCAGCAGGCCTATTTCTGCTGGGCGCTGGCGACGATGTGCGGACAGATCCCGCTGCTTCCAGATGCGGCAAACGACGGGTCTGGCCCGGACTTTGCGGCCTTCGATGCGTCGCCCCGCGCAATGAGCCGGGATGGGAGCGAGCCAGTCGCTCGCGTGGCGGTCCTGTTCTCGTCGCATAGCCGGGATTGGGGGCCTAATTGGGACAGCGCGGCCGAGCATCTTGGGACTGTGCAGGCCCTTGAGGCGATGCACGTGCCTTGCGAGGTCATAGGAGACATGTCGCTCGACGAAAAGACCCTTGAAAAGTACCGGGTGCTGTTTGTGGGCGAGTCGGAATGCCTGTCAGACGCGGAAATCGGGACGATCCGGGCATTTGCGAAACGTGGCGGGCGTGTGCGCCTCGGCCATTTGGCCGGCACGCGTGACGAAATCGGCGAGCCGCGCGGTGTCTGGCCGTTTGCCGACATCTTCGGATGCGAGCCGACGGCGGTTGCGTCCGTTGAGGGGCGTCCATTCGGGAAGGGAACCGTCACGTACGACCCGACGAGACGAGGCAGGAGATTCGAGTTCCGCGAATTGGGGCCTCGCGACATCAATCGGTATCAGCCAGACGAACGGCAGGAATTGGCCTATTGGCAGGAACTCGCCGCATACGCGCAGGATGCCTCGGTGTGGACGACCGATGCGCCGAATCGGGTCTACACGTCTATCTGGCGCGAACGCTGCGGCGATGTCGTCATCCATTTCCTCAACGCCATGGGCGGAAATGCCCCAGTGGGCGTGGCTGCGCCAATGGAAACGCCTGATCCGGCGTTCCCCGAAGTCAAGAGAGACATAACATTCACGATTGAGGCGGGACGCGAGGTTTCCGTAACGGCCAGCAGTCCGGATTTTGAAGGCGAGCGTGCGCTTTCGTTCGAGCGGCAATCCGACGGACGCATCACCGTCGCTATCCCCCGAGGTATGCTGCGGGCCTATACGCTCATCCGAATACATGACATCACTCAGCAGAAAGGAATAAGGCAATGAGCATGCTCACTTCGCTTCTCCTGTTGGCGGCGGGACAGGTATTCACCTGGAATGGCCCCGACGGCGCAAGCTGGCAGTCGGAAGGCAGCTATGTGGAGTCTGGGAAGCCGGGTGCCGGCGATACCGTGACAATTCCACGCGACATGAATCCGGTCGTCACGGATGCGGACTTTGACTACGTCTCGAACCTTGCATTGATAGAGCTCCAGGTAAAGTGTTCCGTCACGTTTGACGTGACAGGCACACGTACGCTTGGCTGTGCCGTCCGGCAGAAAGCCTCGGAAATATCCTCGTATTCGCGTGAAGTCTCCCTGGTCAAGCGTGGAGGCGGGAAGTTGATCCTGGCGGCGCCTTCGGATGGGATTACCCCGTATATGGCTGGGCTTGATGTCGAGGAAGGCACGTTGGGCTTTGCCGAGGACTACCGCTCTGCGACCTTGGCCTGCGTTTCCTTGAACGTTGCGGCGGACGCGCGGGTGGACTTGTGCGGTGTAAGCCAATTGAACGTTGGGCAGCTGTTCGGCTCCGGTACGATCGAGAATGCCTATGGGAACGGCTGTTCGCTCATCTACATTGCGCGCGAGAGACAGTCTTCGGACTATGCCGGAACGATCGTCGGGAACATCGCCCTGCGGGCCTCGTATGGAGGGTCCAGGTTGACGCTGACAGGTGTGGAGAGCGACTTCCATACGTTTTACACGCATGGCACAGGGACGGTCGAAATCGCCAAGTTCGGAAGGACGGGCGAACCGTCGTCCATTGGCACGAATGGCTGTTTCGAGGCCAAGGCGAACGGCGCCCGCTTTGTGTATCTGGGGACAGGCGAGACGACTGACAAGTCCCTGAAGTTCGACAATTCGCAAGAGGCGTTGACGATGGATGGCGGTGCGCATGGCGGCATAACCTTCGAGGGGGCATGGGGATTGGATTCAGGTTCAAGGTATATGCGCAGGCTGGCGCTTGACGGATCGAACACGGAACACGAATGCGTATTTGCAGGGCCGTACCGCGATTACGGCACGTCGGACTACGCCACCTACATCACGAAGAAGGGGACTGGCATTTGGCGACTGGCGGACAATGCGGAACGACAGAACCATGGCGTCATTGCGGTCGAGAATGGCACGTTGCGCTTCGACTCCATTGCCGAGGCGGGCGAAATCTGCTCCTTGGGCCTGTCTTCGAGCCTGTATGCGGACTGCTACGGTAAGCTTGAGGCGACGAATGCGGTGCCCTACGCATTGCTGTTGGGCGGCGAAACGACCGAGGGCACGCTTGAATACACGGGAGGCACGGACGCTTCCTGCACGTCAAGGCTTGTGGCCGTTAAGGGGATGGCACGTCTGCGCAATGCCACGGAGCATGGCTTGCGCCTGAAAGGCGTCGTTGGCGTTGGCGATGGCGACAAGACGCTGACGCTGGACGGCGATTCGGCAGCCGCCGTCAATCGACTTGAGGATGTCACGAACGTTGTCGGCAGCCTGTCGATAGCCAAGGAGGGCAATGGCACGTGGACGCTGGGCGGCAATCTGAGGCTGAACGGCGGCACGATTGACGTTCGGGAGGGGACGCTTATAATCGAACGAAAGGCAATTGTGCCTACCTGGTACCGCTTCACAGTCAAGCAGTGCATGATGTATTCGCTCGTCGATCGAGGAATAATAACGTCGAATGACCGTAGCCGGTCGTATGACAAGACGCTTTTCCTGAACGAATTGGCCTTTTACGATGCCGATGGCATTCGCCGCAATTCCGGAATCGAACGAGCCGAGGATGGTACGGCGGTTCCGGACATGTTGGCAGGGACGCTCGTTCAGACAC
>CAVFWS010000037.1:0-1742 GCA_963626295.1 Clostridium sp. CAG:138 | reverse complement strand
AAGATGGGCAACGCGCCTTTTCGACGGCACCGGTTCGGGGGATGGCTGGCATGCGATAAATACGACCTATTCATCCTACATGACGCCAGAGACACCGGAAACCTGGATCCAGATAGCATTTCGTCCTGCGGCCGCCGATCTTGGGAAGATCATATCGGCTTTCGATTTCGCCAATACCTATACGCAGGATTCGCCGATAAAGTACCAGAGGTGGTATCAGCCGGACATCTTCACGATCGAGGGAAGCGCGAATGGACAGGACTGGACTGTGCTGACCAATGTGTTGTCCTCTGCCGAAAACAGGACTGCCGGGCATTGGAATTCCGACGACACCGAAGTCAGCAACGCGGATCGTCCCGGAAAGGGCTTCCCAGTTGATGGACGCCTACACGATGCCGTTGCCTTTGACGGCGTTTCGTCTGTCTCGGTTGCCTCCGGCGCGACGCTCAAGGCCGATGCTGCCGACGGCGAAAGGTTTGCCATCGGCGGGTTGACGCTGGATCCGGCGGCTGGGGCCGGTACGATAGAGGGGTTTGACTTTGCCGAGGACGGAGTCATTGACGTCAATGCCTTCTCCGGGTCGAGTTCGGACTGCAAGTTCACGCTGATCGACGTGAACGGCTTTGGCAACGTCAGGAATTGGTCTTTTACGCTAAACGGACAGCAGACGGAGCGCTATGTCGTCGCGGTGAGTCCGGCAGGTCGGGTCACGGTCTCCCGCAAGGGGTTGATGGTGATCGTAAAATGACCATTCCGAACCCGTCGATCTGCCGGCGCTGATGAAGGTGCGTGGCGTGGCGCAGATGTGTCGATGTCGCCCTCGCCATCGTGCGCAGCAAGGCTTTGCCACGACGCCTTTCCGCAGTGGGGCGGATTCGTGGTATAATCGGGCGCATGAATTACGTAAGAATTTCAGGAGGGCTCTTGTGCGAACGGAATTGACAAGCCCCGCGAACCCAAAGGTGAAGTATGTGGTGAAGCTGCGCGCGTGCTCAACGCGAGAGGAGACCGGCGACATGATAGTGGAGGGATTCCGCGAGTGCCGCAGGGCCCTTGACAACGGCTACCGGCCACGTGCCATGTTCCACTGTCCCGACCTCTACCTCAAGAACGAGAACGAGCGGCAGCTCGTGGACGATGCGGAACGCGCTGGCGCGGACGTGTTCCTCTGCTCGAAGTCGGCGTTCGCAAAGATGGCCTACAAGGAGCGTCCCGACGGCCTGCTGATGATCGGCCCGCACGTGTCGATACGGCTTTCGGACCTCAATCTGCCGCCGAATGCGCTTGTGGTGGTGACGGAGTCCATAGAGAAGCCCGGCAACCTCGGCACGATCCTGCGCAGCGCGGATGCGGCCAAGGTCGCGGCCGTCATCGTGTGCGACAGGACTACCGACATCCACAACCCGAACGTAGTGCGGGCTTCCACGGGCACCATGTTTTCCGTTCCGATAGTGGAGGCGTCGTCAGAGGAGGCGCTTGCCTGGCTCAAGGCCAGAAACTTCAAGATATTGGCCGCAACGCCACATGCCGAAAAGCTGCATTTCGAGGTTGACCTCACCGGCAACGTCGCCATTGCGCTCGGCGCGGAGCAGTACGGGCTTACGCGGAAGTGGATGGATGGAGCGGAACTCAGGGTGCGCATACCGATGCTTGGCCTTGCCGATTCGCTGAACGTGTCCGCCGCCGCCACGATCCTGCTGTACGAGGCGGTGCGCCAGCGCATGGCTGCCGGCATCGACGCC
>CAVFWS010000036.1:0-16656 GCA_963626295.1 Clostridium sp. CAG:138 | reverse complement strand
ACGATTCGTTGCATTTAACCTGCCGACAGTTGCATTTACTTTGTCCGGCGACCCAGAATATGCACTGTCACTTGCGTTTGCCGATGCGGTCTCGAGGACCTTTACGGCCCGGAATCCGCCCCATACGAAAGGACGCCATGGCGGGATGTTGCGCACCACCTTTACGACATTGCCGTGCCTGTCAAGAAACGTCGCATCTATCGGAAACGACATGAAGAACGTGTGGATGGCATTGCACCGCAGGATCAGCATGCCCTCGCCTGGCGGCAGAGCCCTGGTTCCGATAAGGCCTTTCATCCTGGCAAGGGGCGTACGCGCGACCCGAGCGCGTATACCCCTCACCTCCACAATCTCTTCCCTATCGGCGCATTTTTCCCGCATTGGGCTCGGGATGGCATCAGCCATTCAGCCTTGCGATGTTCGTGGCGCAATAGCGACGTGATACGTCCACTTCGCGAACGGCATCGGACCCCTTCGGGATCGCGTATTCAAGCTCGATGTCGCACGGGAAGCGATATCCTTCCCTGCGCATAAGGCCGAAGAGTCCGACAAGGGGCGTATCTCCCGCGCCAAACGCAAGGTTCTTCTGCCCATGCGCCTTCGTCGTGCGGTCCTTTATGTGGATGGAGCAGATGCGGTCGTGGTACTTCTTCACGAACGCAAGGGGGTCGTCATCGTTCGCCGCAACGTAGTGTCCGATATCGAAGTTGATCATGAACTTCGGGGACCAGTCAAGCAAGGGCCCGTCATACGTCTTCGCATCTATCTGAAGGTGGTTGTGGAAAGCGACAGCGATGTCGTACCGCTCCGCAAAGCGCGCCAGCCGTCTGGCGCTCTTCTCCCATGCCGCCATGTCCTTGGGGTTCGGGACTTCGCGCGTAATCGCCTTTGCGCCCATTATGCGGGCGACCTTGAAGCAATACTCGATATCCCCATCCGACCAGCCTGCCCCGCCGTCAATGGAGCCGAACTTGACGATATGGGCCTTTACGCCTGCGTCCTCGTATTTTGCCCGCACATCCTCGAAGCGCTTGAGGTCGACAGTGCGCCTCCAGGCCGCAACCCTTGCCTTGTCCTCCTTGGTCAGCTTCCACGAAAGCCCGTTTACGGGCGATCCGGCATCAAGCTCCAGATCGTTCGACATGAACTCCATTTCGCTGAGACCGGATGCCTTCACGTATTCAAGCGTCTTGTACTGCCCGACAGGCATGCCACGATACGAATACGTGATGACGCCGATGGGGATGCCGCCATACACAGACCCAACGCCAGCGCCCCTTGCGACATTGGCGCATCCGCCTGCGGCCAACGCCGCACCCTGAATCAGGAACATTCTTCTGCTGATCATTCCATTCACTCCTTTTCGCTTTAAAAATCAATCGCATCCGAGTATATCACACCTCATTGCGATTTCAAACGAAAAAACGCCGGAGGACAGCCCGAACCGCACCGGCGCACCTGCCATTTCAACACGTTCATTCAGATCGCAACCCAATGGTAGCACCATTTGCGCAAGCCGCGCAAGTGCGGGATGAAAAGGCCAACAAGCCAACCAACGATGAATACACTGGCAACGGTGCCCTCCCGCACACCTTCGACACGGCGTAACGCCATCACTGAGATTGCGATGGCAGCCGCGACAAGTGTTGCGTCAAAGCCGATCTTCACGCGGGCGATCGATACACGGCTGTAGCGCGCAAACGCCTTCACGAACGCATCGCCTGGAACGCAAAGGAAATCCGACATGACCTGGCAGCAGATTCCGGCCGCCAACAGGGCCGCACCGGCAACAAGCATCAGCGCCTGAAGCGGATAGCAGGATGTCTCCAGCGGATGTGACGCCCACATGCCAATATCTATGCAGACGCCGAAAAGTGCGGTCGCCGGAATCTGCCATAGCTGGAACCAATCGTAGTTGCGGCGGAGCAGGGCTATCTGCATGGCAACGAACAAAAGGTTCATGGCCAACGTCAGCAGCCCATACGAGATTGGAATCACGTGCGTAAGCACCCACGGAACGCTTGAAATCGGCGTTGCGCCCAGTCCAGCCCGAGTCGACAGAGCAATGCCGAATCCGGATATCATCACGCCCAGCGCGAACAGCGAAGCGCGCCTCCACCTGTCAAACACCAACTTCCGCCCAGATCCAGACGGCAGGTCTTCAATATTCTCCATGACGCATATTATACCAAACGGATCGCCGCCCAAGAATTCTCCACGCCCTCCCGATCCCCACGGCTACAAACTCGCCTCCCCGTCACACGGCCCCTCCCGCGGTGCCTGCCGCCGTTTCCTCGGCAAACAGCTCCCGCTGGAGCGCGAGCTGACCGGCGATAAGGTCGTCGGCGATGGACGGCCCGAACGGCGATGTCGCCGACTCGTATCCGCCCTGCGCATAGCTGTCGGAAACAGGGAAGTAGCCGAAGTTGCCGTTCGCCAGACACGCGAGCAGGGTCATCCTGAACGGCGTCCGCCGCTTGACCTCCACGCCGATGCCGTTGAACGGCTCGCCCGGGAACGCCCCGAAGGATACGGACCCGCCGAGCGCGATGCCCCAGACCGGCACGTCGAAGAAGTCGTCCCGCGTAGAGAGGTTGATGATGCGCCCGGCTCGCGCGACCTCCGTCGTGAGAGCCATGCCCGTCCATCCGTACTTCGCCGTGACGAGGTCGCCGTCCGTCGAGACAAGCCCGCGCCTCTCGCTCTCCTCGTGCAGCGCCCATACGTCGCGCGCCCAGGCGAGGTCCTTCCCCGGATCGACGTCGCCCTTCTGCGACGGCGTACGGACAAGGCGCTTCGCGAAGCGGACCCTCCCCGCATCCACGGCCTCGCACTTGAGCCACACCCGTAGCGCGGCGGCCGCGAGCGCGTTCGCCATGTGCTTCGCGTGCCCGTAGCCTCGGTCGACGCCGTCGAAGTCGCGCGCCAGGCCGTTCATCTCGCCTGGCATCGGCATCACGTTGCAGTGGTTGACGTCGCCCTGCGTCCCGTTGAGGACGAGGCAATGCGCCCCGCCGAGGTTCGCTGCCTCGAACACGGAGCGCGTCAGCCCGGGCCAGTCGGACGAGACGGTCGTTCCGCCGACGACGTCGGGATGGGTCTGGAAGTTGACGACCGCGATCGGCCTCCCGCCCTCGCGGTCGATGCGGAGCACCTGCACCTCGTCGTCCGCCGTGCCGACGGCCCTTACGACGTCGGGGTTGCCCGTGCCGGGATTCGTGCGCACCGTTCCGTCCCTCATGAGGTAGCGCCGCCCGAACGAGATGCGCTCGGCGCGGGAGCGGGCCATGGAGAGCGTCGCCGGCTTCAGGTCGCGGATCGCGAGGACGGCGGCGTCGGCCGCGCGCGTGACCGCGAAGTCGCGGTAGCGCCTCTCGAGTTCGCCGAACACGCCCTCGGGGCCGCGCGACCGCCGGAGCGTCGTCACGTCGTCGTCCGGCGCGGCGAAGGCGAGCTGTCCGCCGTCGTGCGTGTGGGAGGCGTGCAGGATCACCGCGTCCCGCGGAACGCCCGTCGCCCTCCCGATGGCGTCGAGCATGCGCCCGGCGGTGACGTCGCTCAGGGACTCCGTGTCGATCTGCGCGACGAGCGCCGTGGCCTCGCCGTCGGAGAACGCGGCCATGTTGATCTCGAGGGGGTCCAGGATGCGCGTGGCGCGGCGGTCCTGGTAGTAGCCGGGCATGGAGATCCCGAGCGGCGGCGTGATGTCCACGCGCGCGAAGCCTGCCCGGAAGGGGATGTTGCGGGATTGTGATTCCATTGCTGTCTGGCCGTGCCTTTCCGTCAGCCTTTCACCGTGAGCCCGGTCAGGTCCCTTCCCTTCTCGGGCAGGAGGACTGACATGAGGAGCGCGACGGCGAGGCAGACCGCGAAGCCGATGCCGCCGAACAGGAAGAAGTGCGGCTTCGCGAACGGCAGGGGCAGGCTGCGCAGCGCGAAGCAGACGACGTAGTTCGCCGCCAGGCCGGCGACCGCCGCGCGACCCTTGACGCGGGGGAAGAACACGCCGATGAAGAAAAGCCCCGCCAGTCCCGACGTCAGCATCGCGATGAAGTCCTGGAAGTTGTCGAAGAGCGACCGCGACTCCACCCGCGCGAGCGCGAGGGCCGCCAGCGTGCCGAGGACGCCCGTCGCCGCGATCAGCAGCTGGCCGCACCGCACCTTCGCCCTCTCGGATATGCCGGGGCGGAAGCGGACGATGAAGTCGCTCGTCACGGCGCTCGCCGCCGCCGAGAGGTTCGCCGACAGCGTCGAGATCGTCGCCGCGAAGATCGCCGCGACCACGAGCCCGGAAAGCCATCCCGGCAGCTCCGTCGCTATGAAGAACGGCAGGACGCCGTCCGGCTTGGCCATCGCCACGTCCGTCATCTCCGGATGGCTGCGGTAGTGCGTCCATAGCGCCGCGCCTATGAGGAAGAAGAGCATCGAGACGGATACCGAGAGGATCCCGTTCGCCCAGATCGAGCGAGCCGCCGCCCTTTCGTCCTTCACGGAGACGTACCGCTGGATGACGCACTGGTCGGACGTGTACGAGAAGAGGTTCTGCGTGAAGCCGTATACGATGACCACCCAGAACGTCGGGGCGGTGAATACCGGGCGGAAGTCCCACGTGCGCATCTTGCCGTGCTCGAAGGCGGTCGCGAGGCAGCCGCTCACGCCGCCATCCGTCCCCGCCACGAGCGCGACGAGGATGACGACCAGCCCGGAGATGAGCACGAGCCCCTGCACGAAGTCGCTCCATACGACGGCCTCGAAGCCGCCGAACGCGCAGTAGAGGATCGTCGCGGCCCCGCAGACGAGGATGCACGCGTCGAGCCCCACGCCCGTGAGGACGCTCAGCACGATCGCCGGCAGCAGCGTGACGATCGCCACGCGGCAGACCATGAACACGACGAACGCGGCGGACGCGAAGAGCCGTGCGCCGAGGTTGAACCTGCGCTCGAGGTATTCGTAGGCGCAGACGACGTCGAGCCGCCGGAAGAACGGCATGAAGCAGTGGATGACGAGCGGGACGATGCCGAGGATCAGCAGTATCATCGGCACGTAGCGCCAGTCCGACAGGTACGCCTGCGCAGGGCAGGCGATGAACGAGACGGACGAGAGCATGGTGGCGAAGATCGATACGCCGGCGACGAACCACGGCACGCGCCGTCCGCCGCGGAAGAAGTCGTCGGAGGACTTCTTCTTGCCCGCGAAGTGGATTCCCATCAGCGCGATCACGGCGAAGTAGCCCGCGAGGACGCTCCAGGCGGCGACGCCGAAGCGGCCGGCCTTAGCCGCCTTCTCCGCAGGGAACCAGCGGTCGGTCACGGTGTGGTAGTAGTAGAGCGGCCGCCCATGCGCGTCCGACAGCAGCAGGTGCTGGTCGCCGGAGGGCGCGAGCGTGGCGCCGTCCCCAACGCCGGCCGGCAGCGGGGCGGGCGTGAACGAGACGCCCGCGCGCTCGCCCGCGACGCCGACCGCGCGCGCCTCCGTGCCAGACCACGTGTAGGCGAAGCGCGACTTCATGTCGCCGTTCTGCACGGCGGTCAGCGTGGCGGCCGGATGCGCGGCGCACGCGGCAAGGGCGAACGCGAGCGCGAGAAACGTCTTCCTCGCCATGTCGCTCATGCCTTCCCGATGAAGCCGAGCGCCTCGACACCGCGCTCCAGCTCCTCCCTCTCCTCCGGCGTCAGCGGCTCGCCCGCCGGCGAACGCGCCGCGCCGCATTCAAGGCCGACGAACCCCGGCAGCGCCTTGTGCCACGAGGCGTTCGGCCGCGCCGTGATGAGCTCCACGAAGCGGACGACCTCGCGCTGCAGATCGCCCGCCTCCAGGAAGCGCCCCTCCCGCGCGAGCGCGCATATCCTCGCGAAGTGCGCGGGCAGCGTGTTCTGCGACGTGCCGATGCATCCGGCGAACAGCCCCTTGCAGGCCAGGGCGCTCAGCACCTGCTCGTCCGCGCCCGCGAAGAACACGGCCTCCTTCTGGATGCGCCCGGCCAGCGCCTGGACGGTCCAGTAGGCGTACCCCGTGTACTTCATGCCCTTGACGTTCCTGAGGTCGAAGAGGCGCGCGTCCCGCGATGGCACGATGCCCTTGCCGACGCTGTAGACCATGAACGGGAGATCCGTCGCCTCGGAGATCAGCCTGTAGTGGCGATACGCGGCCTCGAAGTCCTGGCCGAAGTAGACGGGGGCGACGGACGAGACCCAGTCGACCCCGGCCTTCGCCGCGCGGCGCGCGAGGTCGCAGGCGTCGGCGGTCGAGAAGCACCCCACGTGCGCGATCACCTTCGCGCGCCCGCGCACCGTCTGCACGACGCGCCGGTAGACGCGCTCGCGCTCGTCGCCCGAGAGCAGGAACCCCTCGCCCGTCGAGCCGGTAAGGTAGAAGCCGCGGAGCCCGTTGGCGAGCCCGTGCTCGACGAGCCTCTCGAGCATCTCCTCGTTGAGCGAACCGTCCGGCTTGAACGGCGTGTACGTGGCGGCGAACGCGCCGTCCATTCCCCTGAAGCATTCTTCCATCGCTGTAGATCCCCTTGCCTGCATTTCCGCCCTGCCGGCGGCCGCGTCTGCGTACCATCCGCAAAACGTCGATAAATTACCAAAACGGCGGGCCCGGGAGGGTCGCTTTTCAGGAAAAAGATTTTTCGGGCGACGCCCAGGCGGTCGGCGAGACGCCGGTCGCGAGGCGGAACCGCGACGCGAAGTGCTGCGACGAGGGGAAGCCGAGCTCCTCGGCGATCGAGATCACCGAGCGTCCGCCCGCCTCCAAGAGCTCCTTCGCGCGCTCGATGCGGCACTTCAGCAGATAGGCGTGGGGCGTATGGCCTACCGTCGTCTTGAAGGCGTTCTGGAAGCTCGACGTCGAGTAGCCGATGCGCGACGCGAGCTCCTCCACGGGATATGCGCGGCCGGGGGCGGCCCGCATCTCGTCCGCCACCGCCTGGATGCGGCTCGAGACCCCGTTCGCCGGCGGGAGCGCCGCGGCGTCCACTACGGCGAGGAGGAGCGAGATCGCCGCGTTCAGGACGCGGAGCCGCCGCTCGGCGGCGGCCATCCCGCTGGCCGGCTGGCTGACGAGGCGCAGGAGCTGCGCGAAGCACGTGCCCACGCGGCTGCCGCCGTCGAAGAGCCGCGGCAGCCCCAGGAGACGCCCGGACAGCAGGCGGAGCTCCCTCTCGAGCCCGGACGCCGAGGCGGCCGGCGCCACGCGGAACAGGAGGTAGTACGTCGCGAGGCCGTACGGATTGGACATCATGCGGTGTCGTTCGTCGGGACGCGAGACGAACACCTTCCCCGGGGTCAGGCGATACAGGCCCTTTCCGCTCTCGTACTCGCAGGTCCCGTGCTGGCAGTAGACGATCTCGATGCAGCCCGCGTGCGAGTGCCACGGCGTAGGCACCATCGCGCGAAGCACGGAGTTTCGGCCGACCTGCGGAAGCCACGGGATCCCGAGCCCCTTCAGGTCGCTCATGCGGCGGCGGATGTCCTCCCGTTGGCGCTTCATGCCGCACATTGTACCATACTCCGCCGACCTTTCGCCGTTGCCGTCCCGATGGCGCAATCCGCCCGAAGATTTGTCATCTGATGAGGAACACCGCGCCAAGGCGTTCGGCGCAGATGGCCGCGCGCAGCGTCCCGCCGCCCGTGAAGCGGGACGGGAAGCTATTCGCGGAGTAGGTATCCTTCCGGCGGAGGCGTCCGTTGACGAGGACGCTCCCGACGGTCTGCTCGCCCTCGAAGTCGAGGTCGATCGCTGCCCCGTCCGATACGGAGACGGCGTTGTCCCCCGCGTCGGCGAGCGCCGTCGCCGTCAGGACGAGCGTCCCGCCCCGCGCCTCGAAGTCGCAGTCGGCCGCGAAGGCGTCGCCGAGCCTGACCGTCCCGGAGCCGGCCTGCACGATCTTCCCCTTGCCCACGACGGCGCAGGCGAACTCCTGGACGGATGCCGCGCCGTCCTGGCGGAGCTGTACTTCGCCGCCGATGCGGATCGTCATGTTCTCGGCGATTGCCGCGGATTCGGGGACTGCCATCTCCCGGCTCCCGCGCTGGCGGAACACGCCGCCGTTGAGGCTTATGGCGCTCTCGCCGTAGACCTGCTGGGACAACGCACTGTAGTACAGTTCGCCGCCGTTGAGCGTCAGCGTATCCTTCCCGCCGGTCGCCGAGCCGAGATAGCACCGGTTGGCGAGCTCGAGGCTGGCGCCCTCGTTCACCGTCAGCGAGATATCCGCACCGTTGTCAAGGATGTCGCCCGAATTCATGTTCAGGATGTAGGCGGTGGACTGCGCGTCCGGCCACCGCATCGTGCCGCCGTTGAGCGTCAGCGACGATTCGCCGCCCCTGCAGTACGCCAGCGACCATATCCTCTTCTCCGCCCAGCCGTAGACCGGGTAGCCGGACGTCAGGTCGACCGTCCCGCCGTTCTGGACGATCCGGCCGTAGCCCGCCCGCCCCTCGCCGCAATACGGCAGGTTGAGCGACGCCACGTTCGTGACGACCGCCCCCTCGGCAATCGTGACGAGCGCGTCCGCCGCCGCCGTCTCGCCGTCCGCGTAGAGGCGAAGCCCCGCCGCTTCACCGGACAGCTCGACCTCTCCCTCCGCCACGCGGAACGCATACTGCCCGTCCCCGGCAGCCAGCCCCTCCGGCGCGGCGGCCGAGCGCAGAAGCCCCGAGACGGCAAGCCTGCCCATGCCCGTCTTCGTCGCGCCCTGCGCCAGGTGCACTATCCCGCCCAGGGTCAGCGACGCGCCGTCCGGCAGATCCAGGACCGCGCCGTCGGCGAGCGTCAGGACCCCTTCGCCCGTCAGCGCGATGTCCCCGCATCCGGCAATCCCCGCCAGGGTGACGGCCCGGTCGATAACGATCTCGAGACCCTGCGCCGGGATGGCGGACTGCGCGAAGTCGACCGAGACGCCCTCGCCGTCCGGGACGGCGCCGCCCAGCCAGTTCGCCGCGTCGCCCCAGCGGCCGCCGCTTTCGCCGACCCATGCGTAGTCCGCGCCGCCGCCCACGACGACCTGTCCGCCGCCGCACGTCACCGCCGTCCCCTTCGCGCAGCGCGCGCCGGCGATGAGAAGCGCGTCCACCGTGAGCGAGACGCCTTCTGGCAGCGACAGGGAATCGGCCGAAGCCAGGTCGACCTCCGCCACCCCCGAGACCGCGCCCGTGAACGACAGGGCACCGCCTTTCACGCGGATGGCGCCCGTCGCGGAATAGCCGCCAGCGACCACGAGATTCCCCGTCCCCCTCTTGACCAGTCCGCCCGCGCCTGTGATGGACGAGGCGATCGTGACGTCGTTCGCGATGTCGAACGTCGTCTCGCCGCCGTCGCCCGTCAGCGCGACGTCGAGCGTGGACGGTATCGACCATCCGGCGGTGTCCGCATGGAACGTAACGCCGCCGAACTGCAGGCCCGGCTCGGTATTCGCCGTCCACTTCTTCGCCGTGCTCGCGTTCGACCCATACGTATCCGTCTTCTCGAAGCCGCCCGCGCCGAGGAACACGTGGCCGCCCGTCAGCGTGAAGAAGTTGGAGTTGAGCTCGATCCCGAGGAGCGGCGCGGCGATGGAGCCGCCGTTCATGATGAACCGCCCGCCCGGATACTGCCGCCTGTTCGCGGCGGGGAGCGTCCCCACGTAGACGCCAGCCGCGGCCGTGAGCGTCCCGCCGTCCATGCGGTAGTATCCGTGGCCGGAGGATACCTGGGCGAACGGCGAGACGTATACGCCCTCGACGGAGACCTCTCCGCCCGTCTGGCGCAGGAAGTCCGGGTACTGGTGCCCCTCTGCGCCGAAGAGGATGTTGCGCGCCGTCAGCGACGCGCCGTCGGCGATGCAGACGTCGAAGTGGTGGTGCGGCCCGCAGGCCCCCATCGAGAAGTCCGCCAGCGCGCCAGTCGCATCGCCGATCTGCGTGGCGCCGGCGAATGTGACGGAGCCGTCCAGCGCAAGCGATGGGCGAGTCGCGCTCCCGCCATGGAAGCCCCTCTTCACGCAGACCGTTCCGCCGCCGACAAGCGTCGGCACCGCGCTTGACGAGCCTGACCAGCGGGCGTCGACGTCGAGCTCGACCGTCGCGCCCTCCGCCACGACGAACGCCGCCGTGTACGTGAGGGCGATCGAAAGCGCGAGCGGCCCGCCTGTCAGCGTCACCTTCTGCGCCTCGCCCTTCGGCATGAACACCACATGGCCGAGCGTCAGGCCCGCGTCCGGAAGGGAGATTGCCCTCCCGGCGGCGCGCGAGAGGTCGATGGCCGTGCCTTGGGCGGATGGCGGGCAGGCCCCGCCGGACCAGTTCGCGGCGTCGGCGAACGTGGAGCCGTCGCCGCCGCCCGTCCAGACGTATGGGACGATCACGGAAGAGGCGTCGTTGCCTTCCGTCCTGTACGACGAAACCGGCGCGTCCCTGAAGGCATGGCATTTCCCGGCCGCGAGGGCCGTGCCCGCGAAGTCCGCCGAGTGGCAGACGAACGCCGAGCGCGCGAGCCGCGCCGAGTTCGCCGTTGTGCCGATGCCTCCCGTGCAGCCGCTCTCTATGGCGAGGGCGATGGGCTGCATCAGGTAGCCACGCTGGTCGTCGATGAAGAGCCGGCCGGAGGAGCGGATCGTCACGGGAAGCGGGTCGCAGGTCTCGCCCGCCCATGTCGTGCCGTCCGGGATCGAGACCGTGGCGTTCTCGCCTATGACGAGCGAGCGCGGCGTCCGCGCATTCGGCGCGACGACGTAGGTGAACGCCCGGTCGGGTTCGAGAGTGACGTCGGCCGTCGGCAGGAAATCCACGGCGACGGAGGAGACCGACGCAGGGAACTTCGTGTCCGCGCCGCCGAGGACGAAGCGGGCGGAGGCGGACCCCGTCGTGTTCCTGTAGCTGGAGATCGAGAGCTCGCCCGCCACGTGGGTGAATTCGCCATAGCACAGGTCGAGGGTGCCGATCGTCGCCGTGCCGCCGCTGACGAGAACGTCCGCCGGCTGGCCCAGCCCGGAGGAGGACGCGCTCCCCACGTAGACGTAGTTGGCCGTGAGCGTCCCGTCAAGGAGGGCATAGGAGGCGTCGATCCTCGTGGAGTTGCCGGCCGTCGCGAGCGTCGAGACCTCCACGACGGAATCCGCGCCGTCCTGGACAACATGGACGCGGCGGCAGGTCTTCGAGTAGGAGAGCGCAAGGACCAAGGCTGCGATGCGCGCGTTGCCCTCGATGCGGTACTCGTTCCCGGCGGCATACCCCTCGCCGAAGAAGATGCGCGTCTTGACGCTGACGTCCGCGCCGTCGCCGAACAGGTTCGTCCCGCCGCTGATCACGAGGCCGCGCTCGGACGTGGCGAATGCGTTCGTCACGCCCGAGTGGCAGTGGAACTCGCCGGCGTTCGAGACCATCAGCTGCGCCGTGCTGGCGACCATCGGGACGCGGAGGAAGAGCCTGGCGCCGGCGCCTATGTTGAGCGAGTTGGCGCCGACGGAGAGCAGACCGGACCCCTTGAGCGTAAGCGTCACGCCGGCCGCCGCCGAGATAGACTGGACGCTCACGGCGTCCGCTATGTCGACCGTCGCGTCCGCAGGGAAGGCGACCGCCGCATCCTCCGCGTCGGGGAAGCCCTCGTCGACGCCCCAGTTCGCGGGCTGCGACCAGGTGGTCCCGTCGCCTCCGCCCGTCCAGGTCCAGGCCGCGCCATCGGCGCGAAACGCACACAGGGCGGCGATCGCCGCCGCAAGGAGAACCGCTTTTCCCATATTCAACCCCCTTTTACGTTAGACGGCGGCAATCTTACCAAAACGCCAGGGGCGGGATGTTCGTAAAACGCCAAAAACTTTTTCCTGGCGGTCATCTCCCCCACGTCACGCGCACGGCGAAGTCGTTGAGCGTCATCCTGTCCGTCGCCGTGACGACGAACTCGTTGTCGCCCTTCGCGAAGAGCCCCGCGTCCGCCGCGAACGTGTAGAGGCCGTCGGCGAACGCCGCGCCCGAGAGGGGCTTGCGGTTGACGAGGACGCGCGGCGGCCTGGCGCCGTCCTTCAGGTCGGTGAGGACGAGCACCTCCACCCTCGCCTGGATCCGCGCCGCCGCGAAGTCGTCGCCGATCGGCACGACGAAACGGTGGCTGCGGTCGCGGTCGAGCGCGACCGGCTCGGTCGGGTTCACGTTCAGCGACGGGTCGATCATCTTCTCACCCCCGACGAGGAAGCGGTGCGGCATGTAGCCTCCGCCGCCCACGAACGTGGCGTAGTAGAGCTTGTCGACGCCCTCGGGGCGGTCCAGGTCGTAGTTCAGGACCGTGCGCTGGAAGTCGTAGGCCTTGTATTCGAGGTTGAAGTAGAATACGCCGTCCATGCCCTGCTCCATCGCCGCCGCCGCGCGCGCCGCGTAGAACTCCCTCGTGCCGCGCCCGGGGATCGACCGAAGGCCGCGCGCCGCCCCGCGCCGCACGGCAGAGTCGATGCGCGACTCGTCGAGCGACGCGTAGCACCTCATCCCGTGGCGATGCGCCAGCGCCACCGACTCGCGCCACGGCCGCAGCTGGAAGTACCCGCCCACGACGACGAAGTCGAACGCCTTCGCCCGCATCCACCGCTCGAGGTCTATGCCTATGGCCCTGCAGTACTCGACCGAATCCGGCACGCGGACCGCGATGACGAACGGACGGCCCCTCTTGCGGCCGACCTCCTCGGCTATCGCCTTCAGGTCGAGCATGAACCGCGTCATGAGGTCAAGCTCCGCGTTCGAGGCGCGTCCGCCGCGCGCGACGGACGCGAAGAGCTGCGGATGGCGGAAGAAGTCGTAGCCGATGCCGTCGACGTCGTAGTTCTCGAGGTATTCGCGCACGTACTGCCGGCAGAATGCGCGGACCTTCTCCTTGGCGAAGTCCGCCGCCGCCCAGCCGCAGCACTTCGGCAGGTTGCCGGGGTTCATGCCGACGAGGCAGTCCGGGTTGGCGCGCTTGAACGGGGAGAGCATGACGAAAGGCTTGTCCCAGGTGCCGACGGCGTCGTGGTTGTCGTTGAACCGCAGCCAGGCGAAGATCTCCTTCCGGTTGCGCTTTGCGAAGGCGACGGCCATGTCCATCGCGTCCAGCCCGAACCTCTCCTTGTACTCCACCGCCTTGTTGCGGTACGGCGTGTTCGCCACGTCCGCCAGCTCGTTCGTGAACCAGTCGCCGGCCTTTGCCGCCGTGAAGTAGCCGAAGCCCATCGTGCCGGAGTAGAATATCGAGCTGACCTGCGTGCCCTCCGTCGCCGCGAGCATCACGCGCTCGAAGCTCCGCACGGACAGCGGCTCGTCGAGAAGCTCGCGGTGTCCTATCGGGTAGTGCGTCATGTCGCATCCGTCGTCGTCCCACATCACGCGGCGCGGGCGGTCGACGAGCGCCCGGCGCTGCGCCGCGTAGGAGTCCTCCCTCGGCGCGCAGCCCGCCGCCACCAGGGCGGGCAGGGCAAGGATGCAGTAGGCAAGCGATGCGGACATTCTCATTCTCGTTCTCCTTTCGGTTGTGGAAGGTTCGTTCTGACGAGCCCGGAGCCGCGCCGGGCGACGAGGCCGTCGAATTTGCGGCGAGCGAGCGACGGGTCGGCGTATGCCCATATCTCGCATACGGGGCGGTCGCGCGCCACGAGGTCGTAGACGCCCCAGTAGCCCGCCATCGAGAACACGCGCAGGCACCAGCCCGGGCAGTGGTCGCAGTATGCGGGACACGCCCCCGCGTCGGAGTCGAGCGCCTTCGCGAGCGACGGGCACGCCGTCATCCGGAGGCGGAAGAAGTCGTCCGACAGCTCGAGGTCCATCCCGCAGTTCTCCTCCACGCGGATGCGCGACCAGTAGTCGTACATCCCCCTAAGCCCGTCGCGCCTGAACGACTCGAGGGCAAAGCACGCCTGCCGATCGGCGACGCGCGCGTAGTAGGCCTCGAGCGCATCCCGCCCCTGCTCGCGCAGGAACTTGAACACCTCGTTGTAGAAGTAGACGAAGTGGTCGGAGGGGATCATGCTCGGCCTCCCCTCCGCCGCAGGACCTGCCGGCACGACAGGTCGCCCGTCCGCTCGAGGACGATCTCGAACGGCGTGTCCTTGCAAAGCGCGGCGTTGAAGGCGTCCGTCGCCCAGCACGAGCGGCCGCCGCCGGTGATTCCCCGCTCCCGGAGGTGGGCGAGCGCCGGGCAGCGCGACACGACGAGCTCCGCTCCGTCCTCCGTCTCGCTGAGCCGCCACTCGCCGCCCTCGCGCTCCAGGTAGTAGCGCCACCACTCGAGCAGCTCCCCGGGGTCGCCGGCCTTCAGGGCCTCGTGCATCGTGCGGTAGACGCCGGTCGCCGTGCGCCCGAGCACCTCGCGCGCCGCACCCTCGCCGAAGTTGTCGACGAGATAGTTCACGCCGTCCAAGAAGGATGCATGGAAGTCCCGATGGACCTCGCCCTTGCAGACATATCTCATGGGGCGGCATTCTATCAAAAAAGCCCTGCCCCGGGCGAACGCCTTTCAGCACGGACTTTTTTACGAACATCCGTCCTTTCTGCACGCCGCGAAGCTCATGCGCGTCCGGCCCGTCGAATGCCCGAGGTGCGATTAGGCAAGTTGTGGTATAATGCCGCCAATCCGCCAGATGGTCTCCGCAAGGGTGGCCGGTGGGCGGAATCCTGCACGACACGGAGACACGACGATGAAACGCCTGCTTCTTGCGCTCGCGCTCGCATTCTGCGGCACTGCCGCGCATTCCGCCGCGCTGACCGATACGGACGCCCGCCGGGCGGCCGAGAACTTCCTCGCGTACGACGACGTCGGCTCGCGCATCCTTGCCGGACGCAGCGTCGCCTCCGTCGCCGCGAGAGGTGCGCTGTACGTCGCGCGCCTCTCGCCGTCCGGCTACGTCGTCCTCTCCGGCGACTCCGCCGCCGAGCCGGTCGTCGCCTTCTCGCCGCACGACTACGCCGAGCCGGAGGGGGATTCGCCGTTCGCCGCCCTGCTCGCGGCGGCCGAGACCAACGCCACGGCGGCGGCCGCCTCTGCCGCCGTCGCCAAGGCCGTGCCGGCCGCGCGCCTCCTCAAGGCCGCCGCCGCCGTGTCGTCCGGATCGGACCGCCGCGCCGCGAAGTGGCAGCGCCTCCTCGCGACGTCCTCGCTTCTTGCCGCCCTGTCGTCCGCAACGCCGAAGACGGCGCTTGCGGCGTTGACGGACGACTCCTCCGCGCTGACCGTCACGGTCGATCCGTTCCTGACGACGCAGTGGAGCCAGTGGCAGCCCTACAACGACTTCGTGCCGGTCAACCGCGCCGCCTCGGCGGACAACTCCTACCGCCAGCGCTATCCGTGCGGATGCGTCGCGACCGCCTACGCGCAGATCCTGAACTACTGGCAGTGGCCTCAACGCATGAACGCCGTCTTTTCGTGCGACCACGAGATCTACGACTACGACAACGACACGAAGGAGAACACCCTGCGCGACACGCCGTTCAGCGTCCGCTTCGACGCGCACGAGCCGTTCGACTGGGCGCAGATGCGCGACACGTATCCGACCGGCTCCAAATACACCGGCTGGGACCTGCGCGTCAAGACGGCGGAGAGCGTCCGCTTCCCCGTCGCCCGCCTCGTCATGATGTCGGCGGTGATGGCGGAGATGTACTACGCGGGCGGCGGATCGGGCGCGAACGTCCAGCCCGCCGTGAACGTGAACCCGTGGTATCGGCAGACGAACGCGCTCATGCGCACCTCCCTCGGCGACGAGGCGTTCTTCGGGCTCGTCCGCGACGACCTCGCGCGGGGAATCCCCGTCGCCGTCACCGTGCCCGGCCACCAGGTCGTCGCCCACGGCTGGGCCTCGGGGACGGACGGCACGCGCTACGTCTACCTCAACTACGGCTGGGCGGGGTCGAACGACGGCTACTTCAACGTTTCCGAGACGGACACGGAGACGACGGAAAAGGGCTACATCGACTCCGCGCTCGTCGGGCACGTGCCGCTGAAGACGGCGCAACTGGAGCCGCTGCCCGCCGTGAGCGAAAATGCCGTCACGCTCTCCTGGCACATCCCGGAGCGTTTCGCGGACGCCTTCGCGGGCTACGACGTCCACGTCCGCCGCCGCGTGGACACGCCATCCTCGTGGACGGAGGACTTCTCGTCCTACGGGACGGCGGGCGATTCGGCATCCGGCATCTTCGTGGGCGTAGCCTATGGCATCGGCTCCGGCTCGCCGTTCCTGCGCGTCCGCCCGCTCGCATCGGGGACGTTCGGCCTCATGGGCGAGCGGACGCTCACCGCGCGCTCGCTCCTCACCTACCGCTATCGCGCCGACCGCGCCCTCGGGCTCGACGTGCGCGTGCAGGGACGCTTCGCCGGCGGCGAATGGCAAGACCTCGACGTGCCGCCGCTCGGCGATGGCGACGAGGACACTGGCTGGGCGACGAGGCGCGTGTTCCTCGGAGACAGGGGCGGGAAAACGCTGCGGCTTCGCGTCACCGCCTCGAACAACAGTTGGGGCGTTAAAGAATCTGATACGCGAATCGGCGTCCAGTTCGACGACTTCGCGCTCACGGATGTCTTGGGCTACGAAGAGGAAACCGTCGCGTGCGCGGCGGACGCCAGGAGCGTGACGCTGGAGAACTTGGTTTCGGGCGCGTCCTACGTCTTTTCCGTCACGCCGCAGGGCGACGGCGCGACGGAAAGCGAGGCCGTGCAGACGGCCATCGC
>CAVFWS010000035.1:0-16821 GCA_963626295.1 Clostridium sp. CAG:138 | reverse complement strand
GTGGCGGACGCGTGGCGGCGAAGGGGCGAGCGGTCACGCGGGACGCGTGACCCTATCGGCTGGTGACATCAAGCGGGAGGTCGTGGGGGCGTATATCCTTTATCCGGCGGACGAGTCCGAGGCGGCGGTCGTGCCGGCGTATTCCTACGACGAGCTGATCGCGACGCAGAACGTCGGCGCGTTCGCGCTGCTGCCGGGGCGCGTCGAGAGGCTGCGTGCGTTCCTGACGGCGCTCGTCGGGAAGCTCGACGTCAACGCCGAGACGTCGGCATGGCTTCTGAAGGAGCGTCAAGTCATACCGCAGAAGGGGCTGTTCTACACGGATGACGCGGACGACATCCTGGCGGAGTCCACGACGCTCGACGTCGAGGTGGAGGAGCGGCAATACGCGGCGTTTGCGCGGAACGACTGCCTGCGCTTCCCTGTGCGGGCGGACGTCCTTGCGGCGTCCGGCAAGAGTGCGGAGGCGATCCGGCGGCTGAGGGTGCATATCGCGGACGAGGCGACGCGGATCGTAGAAGTGGCGTTCGTCGGCGTCAAGTCCGGCGAGAGCTATGCCGGGCGCGGCGGGCGGTTTGCGGATGCGCGGCATTATCCGTGGGCGCGTTCGTATTTCCAGGGGCTGATGGTCGAATATTCCCTTGCCTCTCTGTCGTTGCCATAACGCCATTCTGCTCGATTGTGGTATAATGTACCACATGAACGATGACAAGTCACTTTTTGCCGAAATGCTGGGAATGAAGGGGCGTCGGGACGGGCAGGCCGACATGAGCGAAGGGCAGGCCGAGCCTGAGGCGGATGCGGTTGACGAGCTTGACGTGCAGCGCGTGGTCGTACAGGAGATGGCCCGCGACAATGCCGAACTCAAGGAACTCCATTCGACCCTTGAGGAGGAGAAGCAGTCCTTGGAGGCCGAGCGACAGGCGCTGGCGGACGAGAATGCGCGGCTTAAGGCCGAAAAGACCGCTCTGGAATCCGACAAGAAGGCGCTTGAGGCCCGCGTCGCCGCCCTTGAGGGTGAGGTTTCTGAACAGAAGCTTGATCTCGATGAGGTCCGTGGATTGAATGCCGAACTGGAGAAGAAGCTTGTGCGGATGGGCCGGGCGCTGTTCGCCGTCCGACGCGCGGCCGCTGAGGCCGCAAAGGTCGAGATCGGCGGGCGAAGGTGGTGACCATGGATCTCGATAGGCTCAACAGGCTGTACTCCGCCTACGTGGATGGATTCAGGGTGGGCGGCATCCTCTCTCCGATGATGGAGCTTAAGCGGGTGCATACGCAGCTTGTCGTGGCCAACGCGAAGGCGATAGCGGATGGCGAGGGATTCGGCGAGGAGCTTGCCGCCGCGTGCGAGGCCGCTGCGCTCCTTCACGATGCCGGGCGGTATGAGCAGCTGAAGAGGTACAACACCTTCCGGGATGCTGATAGCGTGGACCATGCCGTGCTGTCCCACGATATCGTGAAGTCGGTAGGCTGGATCGAAGGCGAGCCACGCGCAAATGAGATACTGGACGCGGTATTGCTTCACAATCGCCGGGACCTGCCCGAGGGGATGGATCCGTTTGCCGAGGCCGTTGCCCACTGCGTCAGGGACGCGGACAAGCTCGACATATTCAGGGTGCTTGAGGATCAGCTGGCCACGACCGACTGGCGCAGGGACAGCACGGCATTCTGGAACCTTCCGATCATGGCCCGTCCAAGCCGCGAGGTAATTGAGGCGGTTCGCGCCGGATCTGCCGTGGACTACAGGCACATACGGGCCCTTGCGGACTTCGTCCTGATTCAGGTCGGATGGCTGAAGTCGGGTCTGCATTTCGGCACGGCGCGGAGGATTGCCGCCGAGCGGGGGCACTTGGCCTTTAGGAGGAGGTTCCTCGCGGAACTAACGGGAGGGGACGTAGAGACCGATGCTCTGTGCCGTCCGGCGGGCGGCGAAATGACCATCGACGACGTGGAGGCGGAGTTGCGCTGCGGAAACCGCGTCCTGCTCATGGTGCGCCACGGCGAACGCGCGAAGATCGACAACGACGATCCGACGTTCGGCATGGAATTGCCGCTGACGGACGAGGGTAGGCGCACGGCCACCCTCTTCGGCGAGCGGCTGAAGGCCTTTGCCGCTGACGTGCAGTTCATGTCCAGTCCGCTGCTGCGCACACGGCAGACGGCGCAGTGCATCGCAGACGGCATGGGGTGCGGCAATGTGGATATCCCGCTCGACGACAGGCTCGGAAACAGCTCCTTCTACTTCACGGACCAGCATGAGGTCTACGAGCTTTTCCGGGACGGGGCCTTTTTCAAGGAAGTGTTCAGGTACATGGCGGATGGCCACCAGCGCGGCTTTCGGGAGATCGGCGCCGCAAGCGATGCCCTGGAGGCCTGGGCGCTTGGCGAGTTCAGGGCGAAGCTTGGCATATTCACGACGCACGACCTCTACAATGCGGCGTATCTCCATGTGCGTGGGGTAAAGCGGGACTGGACGGTGGGCAACTGGGTGAGATTCCTCGATTCGGCGGCAATCATAGTTGAGCCGGATGGCTTTAGACGCTATGGCCTTGTGCGCTCCGGACTTTCGCAGGGGGTGGTTGGCGTAGGTTGACGGAGGACAGGCTCGGCAGCCACAGCATGGATAGGGACGGTCGAAATGCAATGGACAGGGACACGAGAACCTACTTGCTGCTGATAGGCCTGCCGGCGATCCTGATTACGGCGGCGGGGCTTTCGCTGCTGATGTTTGGCGGACGCGGCCTTGCGTCCGAAATGAGGCGCTCGGGTCGGGACGAGCAGTTCGAGCGCTACGAACGGAACATGAGGCAGCGTCTTGCCACACGCGCCAGGGCATATGCCAGGGACGGCGGTGCGGATCACGTATGGAAGAAGGACGCCGCCGCTTCGAACACGAACTTCTCCGAACGGGTGAAGTACGGATGGTTCCCAGGGACCAAGGGCGCCGTCATCGGCTGGACGCGGCTTGACGACGGAACCGTGATCGGGTACGACGAAAAGCCGTTCATGTACGTGGACAGTCCGATGCTCTACCTTCTCGGCATCGGGTTCGTGATGGTGCTTCTGCTCTTCTTCACGCTCTTTGCGGGAGGGTGGCATCTCGTCTGGACGGCAAGAAGGGTGCGGGAAGACCTTGAGATCAAGAATTCCTTTCTCGATCTGATATCCCATGAGCTGAACACGCCGCTCGGAAGCATCGTGCCGCTATCCTCCGCGCTGGCGGACGGCACGATCAGGGATGAGCGGCGTCGCGCCATCGCGCTCGATACGCTCAAGCGAGAGTCGTCGCGCATGGCGAGGATGATTGGAGAGCTGCTCACTGTCGTAAGGCTGCGAAACGGCAAGTTCACCTTCGCCCGCGAAAGCGTCGATCTGCGCGAGGTGGCGGAAAGCGCCGCACGGCTTCTGCGATGCCGCTACCCCGATTGCGTAATCAGCGTCGAGCAAGGGACGCCGGTGCGTGTTGTCGCGGATTGCGACAAGGTGGAGCAGGTGGCGATAAACCTCATCGAGAACGCATGCCGCCATGCGGGCGGCGAATCGGTAGAGGTGCAGTGCCGTGACTGCGGCGACGGGATGGCGGCGCTTGACGTCATGGACAGGGGAGAAGGAATACCGCACGACCGCCGTGCAAGGCTGTTCGAGCGGTTCTACCAGCAGGGCGCGGAACGCGGCGGCGAGACGCATGGGCTTGGACTTGGGCTTTCGATCGTGGCCGGCTTCGTCAAGGGAATGGGCGGGCGCGTCTGTGTTGCGGACCGTGACGGTGGCGGGAGCGTATTCACGGTGACGCTGCCCGTTGCGGCCGCCAAGGAAGACGGAAGGGGGCATTGCGCATGACTGACATACTGGTTGCGGACGACACGAAATCCATACGCAAGACCATCAGGATACTTCTGGAGGAGGAAGGGTGGAGCGTACGCCTTGCCCAGAACGGCGACGAGGTGCTTGCCGCATATTCGGAGAAGCGTCCGGACGTTCTTCTTCTCGACATAATGATGCCCAGGAAAAACGGCTATCAGGTACTTGGCCACATACGCAAGGAGGATCCGTCCCTGCCGATAATATTCCTGTCCGCAAGGGGATCGTCCGCAGACATATCGCTTGGACTGGATCTCGGAGCGGACGACTACCTGCCGAAGCCGTTCGACGGCGCAGTCCTGGTCTCCCGCATCAAGGCGATATTGCGCCGTGTGGAGAATGCCCGGCAGCCACAGGCACCTCAGACGGATTCGGTTCCGCAGGAGGATGCGAACTTCCGCATAGGGTCGCATCTGGTGGACGTGAAACGCTATGCGCTTGTAGGTTCGAATGGCGAGAGCGAAGGGCTCACCGCCCGCGAGATACGCATCCTCCGCATGCTCGCGTCGCATCCCGGCGAGGTTGTTACCCGCGACATGCTGATAAGCAAGTTGTGGGGCTACGCCACAGGCGTCACTACGCGCACTGTGGACCAGCACATCCTCGTGCTGAGGAAGAAGCTTGGCGCAGATGCCTCACGTATAGAGACAGTCCACGGATCGGGCTATCGTTGCGTTTAGCCATTGCCGAAACGTTCGGGCTCAAGGCGCGCAGCCATATACGTGCCGATTTCGCCGTCTCCCGCATGGGGGGGGGATACATAAGTTGCGTCATGGATGGGCGGGTGTGGTATAATTCAACCCATGAACAAGACGCTTGGTTTTTTCGGCGCCGGTAAGATGGCGGAAGGGATTGTGCAGGCGGTCGCGGCCGCAGGCAAGTTTGACCTCAAGGATGTGGTGATGGCGGAGACGTATCCGCCACGCGCAAGGGAGATGGCGAAGCGATATGGCGTGAAGACCATATCTGACGCCGCGGATGTCGCGGCTTGCGCGAGCGCCATATTCCTTGCGGTGAAGCCGCAGGATGTCGCGGCGCTTGCCGCCCGCGTAAAGCCCATGCTCACGGCAAAGACTCTTGTCGTTTCCATTGTGGCTGGCAAATCGCTCTCCACGCTACGCAAGATGTTCGGGGCAAAGGTGCGTCTTGTCAGGGTAATGCCCAACCTCGCGTTGCGCGCGAAGGAAGGGATGTGCGCGATATGTCCGGCGAAGAACGCGACGAAGGCCGATGTGCGGCTTGTCTCCTCCATACTGGATGCCGCCGGGCAGACCGTTGTGCTGAAGGAACGCGATTTCGATGCGGTGACTGCGCTTTCCGGGTCGGGTCCTGCATTCTTCGCGTACATGGAAGAGGCGATGGTCGAAGGCGGCGTGAAGCTCGGCCTCAAGGCCGACGTCGCCCGCAGGCTTGCCGAGCAGACGATGCTTGGCACTGCGGCCTACCTCCGCCAGAGCGGAGCCGACCTCGGCGAGTTCATCAATGGCGTGGCGACCAAGGGCGGAACGACGGCTGCCGGCATGGACGTGATGCGGACAAGCGACATGAAGGATGTCGTCGCGAATACCCTCGCGGCGGCGGCAAGGCGCAGCGCGGAACTCGGCAAATGAGCTGGTACGTCAAGAATGCCGACGGCAAGGTGTTTGGTCCCGTCGATGCCGAAACGCTCCTTTCGTGGGCCAAGGATGGCCGCGTGGAGCCGTTCGCGGGAATCTCGCAGGATCTGAAGTCATGGAAACTCGCCTCGCTCGAACCGTCCCTCGAGATGGACTGGATCGTCGAGAACGAGCCGGGGCAGTTCTACGGCCCCACGCACCGGGCGGTGATAGAGGACCTCAGGAAGTCCAATTCCCTCCCGGAGAATTGCCGGATATACCGCGATGACCATGACGGCGCGTCCGCAAAGGAGATCGCGGCGATCCGCAAGGAAGCGGAAACGGCGATGGCCGAGCTGAAGGAAGAGGCGGAGCGTTCGATCGCCGATATGGAGGCCATGGTCGCCGCCGCCAAGGACGAGGCCGCCGCCCTCCGCAAGCGGGCCGAAGAGGGGGAATCGAAGGTTGCGGAACTTGAGGCGACGCTATCCAAGCTCACGGCGAAGAGGCGTCGCGAATGGACGACCGATGTGGTCGAGCCGGAGGTCATCTCCGATGCGCCGCCGGCATCTGTGCGCGACGTGTTCGCGAATGACCGCTCGAACGCGCTTGCGCGTCTGGAGCGGCAGGCGCAGGCCGAGCTGGCCAGGATGGGCGCATCGGGCGCGAAGCGATTCTTCAAGATGAAGCACTGAAGGACTGACTAACGGGGGACCGGGCAATGTCGGACAAATGGTATTTGAGGACGCAGGATGACACTTTCGGGCCAGAGCCGAAAGAACGTCTGATCGAGTGGGCAAGGATGGGGCGCATACAGCCCGGTCAGGATGTGTCTGACGACGGCGAGAATTGGCGTCCTGCCGTGGAAATCCCATTTCTCGACATGCGCTGGTCCATAGACATTGGCGACGGAACCCCCCGGGGACCGTTCAACAAACATGCCGCCGATGCCCTCCTTAGGAGCGGACGGCTACCGCCGGGGTCTAAGCTCATAGAGGTGGAGCCGGCCTTTGAGGAAGAGAGGCGGGAAACCGTAGGACCGGAATACGCCGCACCTTCGGCGACGGAAGAATCGTCCACTGCCAAGACGCCGGAGGCTGGCGCTAACCCTGCGGACAATGTAAGGGTTGTGGAAAAGGTCGTGGAGGTTCCGGTGGAGGTGGTCAAGGAGGTCGTGCGCGAGGTGCCTGTCGAGAAGGTGGTCGAGAAGGAGCGGATAGTGCAGGTCGAGTCCCCGGAACTTCTCGCCAGGGCCGCCGCGCTTGAGACGGAGCTTTCGGTGGCCCGCGAAGAGGCGGCCACGTTCCGCAAAAAGGCCGAGGAAGGGGCTGCCGAGGTTGCCGCGACACGCAAGGAGGCCGCCGCGTTCCGCAAGAGGGCGGAAGAGGGGGAGGCCCAGGCGGCTGCGGCCAAGCAGGCAACCCTGACGCTTGAGAGCGAAATACGCCGCCTTCCCTCCAACGCGAAGGAGGCCGCCGACACGGAGGCTGCGGTATACTGGCTTCTGCGGGGCGAGGCCGACGACCTCATGAAGGTGCTTGAGGCCGAGAAGGCCGAGGCGGAGGCCGCGCAGAGGCGGTGGCGCGAGCGTTCGGAACGGTTGGCGGCAAGGCGGGTGGAGATACTGAAGCTGATCGGCGACGACGCCCAGGACATGAAGAGCAGGGCACTTCGCGCCAACCCGGCGGATCCCCGCACCGTTCAGCTCAGGCAGGAGCTCGATGCGCTTCGCCTTGTCGCGGAGAGGTCTGCGTACGAGAGCGGACAGCGGATCAAGGATCTCACGCGCGAGCTGAACGAGAAGCGGACGGAGGCGGATCGCCTTTCGGCCCAGATGATGGATGTGAAGCGGCTTCAGGATCAGATACAGAGGCTGCGCGAGATGCTTCAGGACCGGGAGCGCGAGCTGGTCGCCGAGCGGCAGGCGAACGAGGAGCTTCGCAGGAACGCGGAGGCCGCCCAGCAGGCCCTTCTCAAGCGGCTATCGGAGCTTGAGGGCGGGCTGCGCGGCAATGGCGGACTCGGGCACGCGCAGGATTCCTCGCATTCGTCCCGCTTCCCGGTATGGATGAGGCTTAAGAAGTGACGGCCTAGAACTTTGCGAGGTCGAGCATCGAGCTTGCGCCAAGCGTCCGCAGATATATCGCGAACCCGAAGTTGAAGTCGCTCCTGAGCTTCGAGCCGTCCACGCGGTACACGCTGTTTTCGTAGTCGAAGGAGAACCGGAATCCGAGGCAGTCGGTAAGGAAGTCGAACCACACGCCGGTCCCGTCGAGTTCGTTGCACCTCGCGTCCCACCTGATGAATGGCGACCACGCGAACCAGTCGCAGACCTTGTGCTCGAAGCTGGCCCTGATTATGTTGGAGTACTGGTAGTTCCACCTGTCGTATTCGGAGGGAAGGTATTCCCATATGCGGTGGTCGCGCCCGATGTATCCGATGCTCCACGAGAAGTCCTGCGTGAGGCGATGCTCAAGATTCCAGTCCGCATAGGCAACCTTCTCGCCATCGACGTCGTATTCTGTCCTTGAGGAGAGCGTGAGCCTGTTCGACGGCCTGAATCTGAGGATCGCGCCCGGCACCACGCAGTCATGGCGGTTGTAGAATCCGTCCTTCTGGTCCTTTGGATATCCTGCGTACGTGCCTCTCCTTATGTAGCCCTCATCCTGGAAGGGCACGGCGGCATAGATGTCGGTCTCAAGCACCGGGCGCGTATTCCCGTTCTCGTCGGCCCTGCGGAGATAGTTGCGGATGCCGGGCCTTATGCCGTGCCAGCTGTACGGGAGGCCACGTCCCTCGAACCCGAACTGGTCGAGCCAATCGACAGAGCCATCGTAGTTGTCGAAGATGTAGTTGCGGTTCTTCTTCCCGCTCCCGTAGTTCACGTCCTGGAACGAGTAGTCGATGTACGGCTCGAAGATGTGCTGCCATTCGCTGCTCAGCCATGCCTGGGCGCGCGCCGATGCGGTCACGCCGACTTCGGCGATGCCGCGATACATCGCATCGCCGGAGGCGTTGAGGCAATTGGCGTCTGGATCGCCCGAATCGCTCCACCAGGTGGCGCGGTATCCGGCGCGTGGGACTATGGAGAGGACGTCATAGACCATGAACGGCAGCGTGACCCTGTGGCTTGAATCCGCGCGGAACGCCTGGTAGTCGGCGCCGCGTCCCGTAAGCCCCAGGTACGGCGCATAGCGGAACATCGGGTCCGTAGCCCCGTATTTCGCGTACTGGCGGTTCAGGTAGCCCGCCCGCGTCTGGGACTCGTAGTTGACCGGAAGACCGAAGAGCGGTTGCGGCTCGATCGACAGCCACGCCTCGGGAAGCCGAGCCACGCCGGCGTAGAAATCGTTGATGGGGCCTGATACCGATGCGCCTGCCGCCCAGAGGTTTTCGCGGTGCTCGTACCAGGCTTCATTTACAGGGATCGTCTCGTGGCGGTTCTCCATTCTCGCGAAGTCGCGGAGATAGTGGGAGTCGGAGAGATATTGCGCCTTTACGTTCAGTGCATCCCTTTCGGTGAAGTCCGAACGGTGCTCAAGGACTATGCGATAGCGTTCGCGGTCCACGTCGCTGCCCCAGTTCCGGTAGTTGTAGTGCCTCGAATCTCCCCAGTGGCGCTCGTAGCGGTCGTAATCCTCGTCCCAGGCGTAGAACCCCTTGATCTTGCCTTTGCCGTAGTCGCCGAGACGCCAGCGGATCGTCTGCCCCACCTCGACCCCGTTCTTCTGGCGCAAGTTGAAGTATGTGCTTCCGCCGAGACCGAGGGCGCTGCGACCGCCTTCGTTCCATATGTCGTAGACATAGCCTGAAAGGAAGAAGAATCCCCACCTGTGCGTATATCCGGGCAGGAAGCGGAAGCCGTAGTTCGTGTTCAGGGGATAGTACATCCACGGAAGCCAGAACACGGGGATGTCCTCAAGGTAGAGCCACGTGTTCTTTGCGGTGATGGCCTTGTCCGTCTCGTACGTGAACGTGCCGGTGATCTTCCAGTGCAGGTCGTCCACGCTGTTCGAGCAGGTGGTGAGCATTGCGCCGTCACCGAAGTGGTAGATGCCGTCTGCGCTTCTCGTAAGCTCCTTCGTGAAGAACCGGTAGTCGCCCGATTGGGCCTTGATGTCGCCGGTGGCCCTCATTTCGCCGGTCTTCCGGCTCGCGGCGAGGGTGCCGCCGGAGAAGGTGAGTTCCCCGAACTTCCCTTTCGGCCGAGGCGCCGGGAGATCGTCCAGGAATTGCGCCCGCAGCGGCGATGTCGCCGTCGCAAGCACGGTGATGGCTACGGAGAGGATGCGCCTATGCATTTCTGTTTCCTTTGGAAGAGTAGAGAACCTTGCCAGACTCGGAGTCGAGGATGGCGAATGATTCGGGATGCCTGTGAAGTTCCGACACGAACGTCAGCTTTGTGTTGAAGGACGCCTGCAGCTCCGCGAGGATCTGGGAGTCTTCGGTGCGAAGGCGCTGGAACACCGCCGGCGCGATGAGTATCTTCGGCACGAACGGCCTCTTTTCGGCGTCGGCGCGCTTGAGGAGGGCGGTAAGCTGCCTTTGCAGCTCGATGGATATCGCGAGCGGCGATTTCACGAGCCCATGCCCATTGCACACCGGGCATGTGGACGTGAGCATGGACAGCAGCGACTCCTCCTGGCGCTGGCGCGACATCTCGAGCAGCCCAAGCTCGGATATCGACAGCACGTTCGTCCTGGCGCGATCGCGCTTGAGGGCCGTCTTCAGGGCCTTCTCGACCTGCTTCTGGTGCTTGCGGCTCTTCATGTCGATGAGGTCGAGCACCACGAGGCCTCCGATGTTCCTGAGGCGCAGCTGGCGGGCGACTTCCTCCACCGCCTCGAGGTTCACTTCGAGTATGGCATTCTCTTGCGAGCCCTTGCCCTCCTTGCTCTTGTGGTGGCCGGTGTTGACGTCCACGGCGATAAGCGCCTCGGTCTCGTCGATCACGAGGTATCCGCCGCCCTTGAGCGGGACCTGCCGCCTGAAGGCCTCGTCGAGCTGCCGGGCGACGCCGTAGTGGTCGAAGATGTTCTTCACACCGTCGTAGTGCTTCAGCTTCTTCTGCGCGCGGCGCGATATCTTGGAGGTCAGGGACTTCATCTGCTCGTACGACTTCTCGTCGTCGATTACCACGGCGTCGATGTCCTCCGTTAGCCAGTCGCGCACAACGCGCTCAACGAGATCCGGCTCCTGGTATACGCAGCAGGGGGTGCGCAGGTTGCGGACGTTCCCCTTGAGCTCGTTCCACGATTCCAGCAGGTTGCGCAGGTCGCGGGCGAAAGCCTTTGGGCTGGCTCCGGCGCCGGCCGTGCGCACGATCACGCCGACATCATCGGGCAGGAGCAGCCTGTCGAGTATCTTCTTGAGCCGATTCCGTTCGGCGGCATCGCCGATCTTCCTGGAAACACCGCGAACCTTCTCTCCGGGCATCATCACGAGGTAGCGGCCGGGTATCGAGAGGTTTGCGGTGACCCGCGGCCCCTTGGTGGATATCGGCCCCTTGGTGACCTGCACGATTATCTCGGACCCCTTGGGGAACCGCTTCTCTATGTCTTCGTTGGAGAGCTTCGGCTGGCGGCCCTTGCCGCCGCGCTTCCCGGACTTGCCGTCCCTTTTCGAGCCTTTCTGGGCTTCGTCGTCATCGTCGAGGAAGGCGTCCACGTCGGGAGACATGTCCCAGTAGTGCAGGAACGCATTCTTGGACAGGCCTATGTCCACGAATGCCGCCTGGAGGTCGTGCTCAAGGTTCTGTATGCGCCCCTTGAACACGGATCCGACGAGGCGTTCCTCCTCCGGGTGCTCCACCATGTACTCTTCAAGCCGCCCATTCTCCAGGACGGCGACGCGAGTCTCCAGCCTTTCGACGTTTACTATTATCTCCCGCTTGAACTTTGGCTTGCGGAACCAGTTTATGATCTTCTCCAGCATTGATTTCCTCAGGTTTCTTCCTCCCTGTGAAGGGATATGGATTGGACGATTCCAAGGGCGGCCAGGAGTACCACGAGGAACGTCTTCCCTGCGCTGATGAACGGCAGCGGAAGTCCCGTGATCGGCATGAGGCCAATGGACATCGCGATGTTTATGTATACGTGAACGAAAATGAGCGTCATTACCCCTATGGCCACGAGCCGTCCCCGGTCATCGCGGGATCGCAGCGCAATCCACATCCCGGAGAGAAGCATCGCCAGGAAGAGGGCGAGTACGGTCGATGCTCCGATGAATCCGGCCTCTTCGGCCAGGACGCTGAATATGAAGTCGTTCATGGATACGCTTGGCGGCAGGTATCCGAGGAACTTCTGCTCGCCCTTGCCTATGCCCTTCCCGGAGAGGGAGCCGGACCCGATGGATATCTTTGCCTGCTTGAGGTTCCATCCTCCGCCGTACGGGTCAGCCTCCGGGTCGAGGAAAGTCTTCAGCCGCTGCACCTGATGCTCCTTCAGCGGAATGTACCTGTAGATCCTGTCGCGCTTCCCGAGGTCTTCCGTCGTCTCCGCGACGTTTACCGCCGCGAGGACCAGTCCGGCGGCGATCAGTCCGGCGGCGAGCAGCGGAATCAGCGCCTTCAGGCACACCCTTGCGCAGATGAGCATCGTCAATGCCGCGGGCACGAGCGCCAGCGCGGTGCCGAGGTCGGGCTCGGCAAGGATCAGCAATGCCGGCACCGCGATTATCCCAAGGCCCAGGGCGAGTCCCTTCAGTCCGGACGCCGGCCTTGCCCTCCCGAAGATGTTGGCGATCATGAGTATCACCGCCGGCTTCGCGACTTCGCTCGGCTGGAAGAACCAGAGCCAGCGTTTCCCGCCGTACACCTTCTCGCCGAAGGCGAGCACGGCCACGAGCAGGATCAGCGATGCGAGGAAGCCTGGCGTCGAGAACAGGTCGAGTATCTTGCGGTAGTCCATGAACGCGAGGGCAAAGTACAGGATAAGCCCGAACAGCGCGGTCGCCGCGTGCACTCTCCATGCGTCCTGCAGGGACGCGATGGTGCGGGCTGCGCCCGCTGAGCGTATGAACACTACGCCGATGGCGGCAAGCGCGACCATCGACAGGAACATGATCCAGTTGAACCGCAGGAGCTTCTTCAGCATTGGCACGTATCCTCCCATGAGTCGGTCATCTTTCGGCCTCCCCAAATGCCGCCGCGAGCACCGCGTGTACGCGGGGCGCGACGGTCTTGCCGCCGGACTCCCCGCGCTCCACGACCATCGCGATCGCGACGGTCGGCGAATCGTACGGGGCGAATGCGATGATCCACGTATTCTTGACTCCCCCGCCAACTTGCGCCGTGCCGGTCTTCCCCGCGCATGCGACCTTGAGCCCGCCCAGTGTCTTGCCGGTCCCCTTCTTGCCCTCCACGACCGCGAGCATTCCCTTCCGGACGACCTCCATCTGCTCGGGGGTGCACGATATCCGGCGGACGGGGGTGGGCGGCGGAGACCCCTCGGGCCGCTTCTTCAGGTAGGGCGTGAACACGCTGCCGCCGTTTGCGATCGTGGCGCACTCCACCGCCATCTGCAGCGGCGTCACCTGCAGCCGGCCCTGCCCGATTGCCGATTGGCTCGCGAGGCCCGGGTAGAATGGCGGGGACGTGAGGGCGCCGGCAAATTCCGGTGCGTAGTCGATGCCGGTCTTTGCCTCGAAGCCGAATTCGCGGGCCGTGCGGAAGAGCGAGTTCGTGCCCAGCAGGTTTCCGAGGCGGGCGAAGTACGGGTTGCACGACTGTTCGATGGCGTGGTGCATGTCCATGGGGCCCTGCCCCCATCGGCTCCAGCAGTGGAGGCGCATGGTGCCCAGCTTGTACACGCCCGTGCATTCGTATTCGGATTCCGGCCTGATCCCGGAGCGAAGGGCCGCAAGGGCCGTCACGGGCTTGAACGTTGACCCAGGGGCATACAGTCCGGCGGTGGCGCGGTTCAGCAGCGGATGACGCTCGTCCTTGGAGAGTTCGCCATACCGCTTTGCGGAGACGAAAGGCACAAAGTCGTTCGGGTCGTAGGCGGGGGCGGACGCAAGCGCGAGGACCGCGCCGTCTCTCGGATCGATCGCCACACAGGCCCCGCACACGCCCTCAAGCTGCTTCTCCGCCGCGGCCTGGATCGCCGGGTCGATGGTCAGCTCGAGGTCGAGCCCGTCCTGCGCGACGCGTTCCTCGGTCTCTCCGAGCGCAATGCTGTCCCTTGCGGCCCCCCTCGGCTTGAATCCCCTTGCGTCAACCGGTATCCGCACGGATCCGGCGATGCCGGCGAGGTAGGTATCGTAGAATGCCTCGAGCCCTGACCTGCCCTTCATCTCAAGTTCGTAGGCGAGCGTCCTGGCATCGTCCTCATCGTCGTTCGAGCGGTCGCGTCCCGTGTATCCGACCAGATGCGCGGCGAACGTTCCCCTGGGGTAGACGCGCTCCGCATGGGATTCGACCGAGAACCCCGGGAATTCCGCCGCGCGTTCCTCGAACCGCGCGAGCGATTGCTCGTCGATGTCGCGCCACACGCAGAGCGACACCGCGCTTTGCGTGCGGATGTGGCGCGCGATGCGCTTTGGCGTGATGGAGACGGGGCGCTCGAACCCAAGCGCATCGGCAATGCCCGAGATCGCCCTGTCCACCGCCTCGATGGTCTTGGCCGTGCCGCTCGACTTCCCGATGAAAGCCGAGAGGTCGCACACGAGATCGCGCCTTGCGCGTGATTCCGCCAATACGCCGCCCCGCGAATCGAGGATCCGGCCCCTGATGCCGGGCTTGCGCATCCGACGTGTCGCCTGCTGCGCAAGGTCTTCCTTGAACTTCGCGACGTCGACGACCTGGACCCTGTAGAGATTCGCGAGCAGCGTGAGCAGCCCGAACGTGAACAGCGCCGCAAGCGCGGCTATCGACCAGGACGACACCTTCATTTTCCGCTCTCCTTGTCGGCAATCCCGATGTGCCGCTTCGCGAACCTGATGAACATGGCCATTGCGGGGGCAATGACCGCTGCGGACAGCAATGCCCCGCATACGCTCCTTGACGAGGACGAGGCTTCGGACCACATTGACAGCCACAACTGGAATGCTCCCGCAGAAGCGATCGTAAGTGGGATTGCCGCCTTGCGGAAAATCCGCACGGAGACCGAAACCGCGAGGAAGAATAGGGCAGAACAGCCGAAGGGGAGGCATCCGAGCGAATCGGCGAACAGTCCCGCAACCAATGCCGCCGGGATGCCGGCGATGCAGCTGAAGGACAGCAGAAGCGGCGGCTTGGCGTCGAGGAAGGCGGGCGCCATATCCTGCATCGCGCCGAAGAGGATGATGCCGAGCATGGCGGCGCACGCGCGCACGAGGTCAGTCTTCATTGCGGATGAAAACCTCCTCTAACGCCGGGAAGTCGACGGCAGGCTCGACATCCCCCTCCTGCTCCAGCTTGGTCCTGTCCTTGCGCGTCCCCGAAATCAGGTATCCCACCAGGATGCCTTTCGGGAACACACCGCCGAGCCCTGACGTGACGATGCGGGCGCGAGGCGGCAGGGCGAGCCCGTTCCTGATGCGGCCGACCCTCAGTGGGTTTATCATGTACAGCACGGCCACGCCTGTTTCCGCCGCAGACGTAGTCCCCATGCCGGAGACGATGCCGTACGTGGCCCCGAGCTCGGGCAGGCCCGTCTCGATCTCGCATGAGACCTTTACGGACGGATCGGATATCAGGCGGATGGTGCAGGTGTGCATCGACACCTCGGAAACCACGCCAACGAGCCCATCCGGCACGGCGACGGCCGCCCCCTGCCTCACGCCATGCGCCGTCCCCTTCCCGAGGCGCAGGAAGTTCTTCGATCCGGCCATTCCGCCTTTAGAAAGCACCGTTGCGGGGATCCAGCCATCCATGGAAGACGGCCTTTTGCCCGAAGCCGTGCGCTCCGCATCCTGAAGCGCCATGCGAAGGATGTCGTTCTCCCTGCGGAGTCTGGCATTCTCGGCGGCGTAGCCTTGCCGCCGCCACAGCGTGCGCAGCCTGCACGAGACGTTCCGCTGGAACCACGTGGCCGACCTTTCGAGCGGATACACGGCTTCCGACGCGACGGCGAATCCGCCCGCCACCCAAAGCCCTACGGCGGCGCAGGCAAGTGCGCACGAACAGATGACTATGCCAGTTCTACTTCCCAAGCCCTTCCTGTCCGGAAGGATCGCCGATGGATCAATGTCTCTTGTTCCTTGCGAGGAAATCGAGCTCGCTCAGCACGGCGCCCGCGCCCTCGGCCACGGCCGAAAGGGGGTCTTCCGCAAGAGTGACGGGTAGCCCCGTCTCCTTCGACAGGAGCTTGTCGAGCCCACGCAACTGCGAGCTGCCGCCTGAAAGCACTATGCCGCGATCGACAAGGTCGGCCGCAAGCTCAGGCTCGCAATTGCCAAGGGTTACGCGCACGGCATCCACGATAGCGGCTACCGGCTCCTGAAGTGCATCCCGAATTTCCTCGGAGGTGATGGTCATCGTCTTAGGCAATCCCGCCACGATATCACGGCCGCACACTTCCATGGTCTTCTCCTCTCCGACCGGGAATGCGCTGCCTATCTCCATTTTAATGTCCTCGGCAGTGCGTTCGCCTATGAGAAGGTTGTAGACGCGCTGCATGTGCCGCTTTATGCACTCGTCCATGGCATCGCCGGCAACTCGCACGGATCGCGAATGCACGATTCCGGCGAGAGAGATGATGGCCACTTCACAGGTGCCGCCGCCGATATCCACGATCATCGAGCCGGCCGGCTCCGAGACCGGCAGCTTGACGCCGATGGCGGCGGCCATCGGCTCCTCAACCAAAAACACCTCGCCGGCCCCGGCCGCGCGGCCGGCATCCTCGATCGCCCGCTTTTCGACCTCGGTGATTCCGCTCGGGACGGCAATCACCACGCGCGGCCTGAAGTATTTCGCCCTGAGGCGATTTGGCGACACCTTCTCGATGAAATACTTGAGCATCGCGAGAGTGATGTCGAAATCGGCTATCACGCCAGATTTCATCGGGCGTATCGCGACGATGTTCGCCGGTGTGCGACCAAGCATGCGCTTGGCGTCGGAGCCGACCGCGAGAACGTGCTTCGATCCTTCCTCTATCGCCACTACAGAAGGCTCGCGGAGCACAATCCCCTTGTCCTTCATGTATACGAGCGAATTCGCCGTACCGAGATCGATTCCGATATCGGCAGAGAAAAAACCTTTTAATTTGGAAAACATACCGCGCATTATATTATAAGGCGCAAATACTATCAAGGGAAAATTTCGGATCCCGCAGTATGCTATAATACGTCCATGGAAAACAAACATACCCTGACAGGGCTCACGGACGCCGAAGTCGCCGCGAGCCGCGCCGCGCACGGCGCCAACGTCCTCACCCCGCCGAAG
>CAVFWS010000034.1:12013-17195 GCA_963626295.1 Clostridium sp. CAG:138 | reverse complement strand
GTTCAGGTGGCAGCCGGCGACCATCGCCGCCGCGCCCATCCATGCCGTACCCTTGAGGAATTCCCTTCTGCTGCCGTTCATTCGTTTCCTTTCCGCGAACTCTGTCGCTGTCGTTGTAAAAGCGTTCCGCCGACCCACACCCGATCGGTCGTTTCATGCGCCGCATAGTATAGCAAATTTCCATGGCGAGGTTCGTCCGTCGATTTTTTTTTCTGCCGAAAGCTCTTTCCCGCTTGCATGCGGCACGGCGATATGGTATTATACGCCCCGTTTTTGCACCCGTGGTGAAATTGGCATACACGCTAGATTCAGGTTCTAGTGCCGCAAGGTGTGTGGGTTCAAATCCCACCGGGTGCACCAAAAGGTCTGTGGCCCCATCGTCTATCGGCTAGGACACCTGGTTCTCATCCAGGTAAGAGGAGTTCGACTCTCCTTGGGGCTGCCAAAGCGCATGAAAAGGGCATTCAAAATCTTTCTCCTGCTTTTTGCGTTCACCTGTGTGGCGTTCCTCCTTCTCTCCCGCGTGGAGTTCAATCTTCCGCAGAGCGCCGTCGAGCTTGTGTCTGAGGCCTGCTCCACCGGCGACGCCGTGTTCCGCATCGAGTCCATCTCTGTGAGATTCCCCAAGAAGGTCCGCTTGGGCGGCGTAAGGATGTTCATTGGCGGCAAGCCGGACGCAAAGCCCTTCCTTTCGGCGAGGCGCATAGACGTAAGGCTCTCCCCCTTGAAGCTCCCGTGGAAGGCGAGGGATATCGTCAAATCCGTCACGGTATCGGGCGCAAGGATGCCGCGGCTTCCCGATGGGTACTACATACCGGATTCGATAGAGTTCCCCGGATCGTACGACTTCACGGAGACGGACGAGCCGATTGAGCTTGACCTTCCGGAATTCTCGCCGTTCAGGCTCACGCTCCTTGACGCCGACATCCTCGACCTCAAGGCCGAAAAGGTGGTGGCCGGGAAGGTGTCGTCAGAGGACGGCATACTGCGGTTCGCGGACGTGCGAGTGCTGTTTCCCGACCGCGACGCGAGGATGGAGGTGACGGGCGAATGCGAGCTCAACGTCCCGGCGCAGCGCGTTTCCGGCAGCGTCCACGGCCAGGCCCGCCAGCCCAACATACGCCCGATGCTGCAGGCCCTGGACATCACGAACTGCTACCAGTTCATAGATGCGTTCACGGGCGTGACCACCCCGGTCGACGCGGGCTGCCGTTTCGACGTCAACCTGCGCAACTCCGACCTTAACATATTCCTCGACCTCCACCCCACCGGCGGCGCATATCGGGATGTCCCGCTCGAGACCGCCCTGGGGAACGTAGACGTGCGCGTATTCGTGCGCGGCCACTGCCAGAACGCCAGGATAACGGTAGGCCCCATAGATGCGAGGCTTGCGGACGGCACATCCATGACGGGATCGGTATTCTACGAAAACACGAACGACGTTGGATTCGTTACGTTCCGCAACGTGCGCTCCACCACATCGCTCTCGAACGCCCTCGCGATAGCCGACGTGCTGAATGACGGCACCCTGGATTGCCTCCAGCCGGAGACGCCGCCGACCCTGACGCTGAACGGGATGATGGCCGTCGACCCCAGATATGCCTACACGAACCGTCTGGATGGCTCCATGGCGTTCAGGCGCGGGACGTTCTTCGGCATACCGCTCTTCGATGCCAGCACGGACTTCAGGCTTCGCGGAGATTCCGTACACTTTGACAACGCCCATTCGAAGACGGAACATGGCGGAGCCATCGCCGGCTCCGGCAAGATCGCATTCCCCGGTTTCGACAGCGATCGCGCTTCATTCGGCATAAGCATAGATGGAGAGCTCATCCCATTCGAGGATGCCGCGACCGCGTTCGGGATGGATTCGGGCGACATGCGCGGGAAGCTCTCCGGCCACGTCGAATTTGAGGCGCCCCTGTCGACCGCCCTCGTTTCGCGCATCAACGGGAAGGCGTCCGTGAAGGTGTCGGACGGGCAGATCGCGAGGCTCAAGCTGTTCGCGGGGCTTACCGACTACCTCGCGAAGACCGTCCCGGGGATCTCGTCGCTCGTCGACCAGTCGGACGCCGAGCTCGAGTGCGTCATATCGAACGGCGTGATACACGCCACGCGGGTGGACGTCTACGGCGACGTGTTCAAGATCACCGGCTCCGGCACCTACTCCATCCCGGACGACGCCCTCGACTTCACGGCACGGGTGCGCCTTTTCAGGAACGACTCGATAATGGGCAGGATCGCGAATCCGATCACGTGGACCTTCTCCAAGCTTCTCCTCGAATTCAAGGTGTACGGACCCCTCGACGCGCCAGAGTGGAAGTACATCTCCGTGGTGGACAGGCTGCTGTGATGACGCTGGATCTCGAGAAGTCCCTCGGCGACCCGGTGATGGGGATCGACGAGGCGGGACGCGGCCCGCTCGCAGGGCCCGTATTCGCCGCCGCCGTGCACCTTCCGCTCCTCGTCGCCGAATCGCTCATCGGAGGCAGCTGGGCGGGGGTAGACGACTCGAAGAAGATATCGGAGAAGAAAAGATACCTCCTCGCCGAAACGATCAGGTCAACGCATGGATGCATATGGGCGATAGCTTCCGCATCGGCCGCGGAGATAGACTCGCTGAACATACTCCGGGCGACGCACCTTGCGATGAAGCGAGCCCACGATCGGGTTGAGCTCGCCCTGAAGCCATCCCAACGGGACGGATCCGCCGTACAGGCGCATGCGCTTGTGGACGGGCTTCCGGTCGCGACGCTCCCGGATGCGAAGAACGTGGTCAGGGGCGATTCAAAATCCATCCTGATTGCCGCCGCGTCGATATTGGCGAAGACAGCCCGTGACGCGTATTGCCTGGAGATGGATCGACAATATCCCGGATATGGCTTTGCGAAGCACAAGGGATACCCCACGGCGGCGCATTTTGCCGCCTTGCGCGCCTTGGGACCATGCCCGGAACACCGCAGGTCATTCGGCCCGGTATCGCAGCTGACGCTTTTCTAAGCCCTGCGAACCATGCAGGTCGCAGGGTCTACGGCAATGCCGTTCGCCGCCGCAAGCGCCAGGCCGTAGTTCGTGATTGGCGTTCCGGCTTCCTTCGCAACGGCTATGCGTCGCTGCATCTCCCGTCTCGTGAGCATGCACCCGCCGCAGTGCACGACCAGCTTCGGCCTGTTTTTCTCAATCGGGAATTCGCCGCCCGAACTGAATGCGAAGTTCAGCCTCTTTCCGGTAAGCCTGCCTATGGCACGTGGGATCTTCACAGCACCAATGTCGCCACATTGGCGATGGTGGGTGCAACCCTCCGACACAAGGACAGTATCCCCGTCCTCAAGGCTTCCCAGGGCGGCCAACCCTTCACAGTATGTCGGGAGATCGCCCTTTGCGCGCGCGAACAGGATGGAGAACGACGTCAGCGGCACGCTCTTCGGCACCGCGGAATCCACGGCCCCGAACGCCTGGGAGTCCGTCACCGCGAACTTGCACACGCGCTCCTCGCATCCCGCCGCATCGTGGAACAGCGACGCCACCGATGCCGGCTGGCAGACCTGAGCAATCCCGCCTGCATCAAGTATCTCGCGTATCAGCTGCTGCTGCGGGAGGATCAGACGGCCCTTCGGTGCGCTTCCGTCCTGCGGACACACCAGAAGCACCTTGTCCCCAGCCGCCACAAGATCGCCGACGAGCGGCCTTGTCGACTCCGCGACCTTGACGGAGGCCACGGCTTTGCGAAGGAGCTCCACATCATCGCCACGATTGTATCTCAGCACGGTCACGCCGTGCCTGCGGCACTCTTCGGAAAAGCGGCGGAACTCCGGGCATTCGCCATCACTTTCCGGGGCGGCGGCAACCCATACCGCAATGTCGGTTGTGGCAAGTACGCCAAAGGCCTTCTTCACCCGCATTTCGCCAAGTGCGCCGACATCGTCGAGCCCGGCCGTATCGGTAAGCAGACATGGCCCCAGCGGCAATATCTCCATCGCCTTGGAAACGGGATCCGTGGTGGTTCCGGCGACGTCGCTCACGATCGCGAGATCCTGCCCCGCAAATGCGTTGACGAGAGTGGATTTACCGGCGTTCCGCAATCCGAAGAATGCGATGTGGATGCGGTTCGCCTTGGGTGTATCGTTCAAGTCCGCCATTGTCGCCCCTGAAACCCATTGCCCGAAGGCTGAGATCTGGTGGGCGCGGAGGGACTCGAACCCTCACGCCTTTCGGCACTGGAACCTAAATCCAGAGTGTCTGCCATTTCACCACGCGCCCTAAAACAACAAGCCGACGGACCCTTCTTCGGGATTCGCCGACCTGCATTGGAAGGGAATCTATCCCCCTTTACTTGGCCTCGGCTGCCGCAGTCTCGGCGGCGGGGGCATCATCCTTGATCTCCTCCACGCAAACCCACTGGAAAAGCACCATCTTCGCCGCATCGCCCTTGCGGGTGTACAGCTTGAGGATGCGCGTGTAGCCGCCGTTACGGCCATTAAGCGCAGGGACGATCTTGTCGAAGAGCTTCTTGACGGCCTTCGGCTGCGTAAGGTGCGTTGCCGCGAGGCGGCGAGCCGCGAGGTCGCCCTTGCGGGCGATCGTAACGAGCTTTTCGGCAAGCTTGCGGGCTTCCTTTGCCTTCGGCAGGGTGGTCTTGATCGTTTCGGCGAGGATAAGGTTCGTGACCATGTTCCTCATCATGAGGTCACGGTGCGCTGTCGAGCGCCCGAACTTCTTTACAACTCTCTGGTGACGCATTGTCAGTGTCTCCTGAAATTACTTTTTCGATTCAAGCAAATCGGCATCGAACTTGTATCCGAGGCAAAGGCCGAGCTCCTTGAGCTTGTCCTTGATCTCCGTAAGCGACTTCTTGCCGAAATTGCGGTACTTGAGCATATCCGCCTCCGTCTTGGAGACGAGCTCGCCCACAGTTGCGATGTTCGCGTTGTTGAGGCAGTTCGCCGCGCGGACCGAAAGCTCGATCTCGTTGACGGACATGTTGAGGAGCTTGCGGAGATGTTCTCGCTCGTTTGCTCCCTTGTTGTCGTCCTCATCAAACTCCAGGATCTCCTCCTGCGCATAGTCGACAAACACGTCAAGATGGCGGCGGAGAACCGCTGCGGCCGTCTTGAGCGCATCGTCCGGCGTGACGCGTCCATCCGTCCAGATGTCGAGGATGAGCTTCTCGTAGTCCGTACGC
>CAVFWS010000034.1:0-12003 GCA_963626295.1 Clostridium sp. CAG:138 | reverse complement strand
AAAGTTGACGCGCGTGACAGGCGAGAAGATGGAATCGATCGCGATGCGCCCGATTTCCTGGTCGGGGGTCTTGTTCGCGTCCGCAAGGCAGAAGCCGCGCCCGATCTTCAGCTCGCACTCGAGGTCGAGGCTGCCGTCCGCCTCAAGGGTGCAGATCTCCTGGCGGGGATTTAGCACCTCGATTGAATTGCCTTCGGCAAAGTCGCCCGCATAGACCGTGCACGGCCCCTTCTTCTTCAGCGTGATCGACTTCAGGTCACGCGTGTAAGACTTCAGCAGAACCCGCTTAAGGTTGAGGATTATGTCCGTGACATCCTCCGCGCAGCCCTTAATCGTCGCAAACTCGTGATGGACGCCGGCAATCTTGACGCTGGAGATCGCGCACCCTTCTATCGAAGAGAGCAGCACGCGACGCAGGGAGTTCCCTATCGTACGCGCATAGCCGATCTCAAACGGCTCTGCGACAAAGCGGGCGTATGTGCCAGTGGCGGTACCTTCATCCTTGTCGATATTATGCGGCATCTCAAAACGGCTCAAACGGATTGGCATGAAAAACCTCCTTTGAGAAAGTGGAAAAAACTGTTACCCGAACTATCAGCGGCTGAAGAGTTCGACGATGAGCTGCATCTCTGCGTTTTCGGGAATCTCCTCGCGCGTCGGGACGCTCTGGAGCGTTCCCTGCATCTTGGCCTCATCCCATGCGAGCCAGCCCACGACAGGCGACTTGTGGCCCTTGAGCGACTCGACGACCGACACCATGCCGCGATCCTTCTCGCGCACGGAAACCGTATCGCCGGGGCGAACGATCGCGCTCGGAATGTTGCAGATCTCGCCGTTCACCGTCACGTGGCGGTGGGACACGAGCTGACGGGCCCCGGCACGCGTGGGCGCAAGGCCGAGACGGTAGGCAACGTTGTCGAGGCGGCACTCGCACATCGCGAGCATGATGTCGCCCGTAACGCCCTGCTTCGCCTTCGCGCGCTCAAAGAACAGGCGGAACTGCTTCTCGCGCATGCCGTAGATGGCCTTGACCTTCTGCTTCTCGCGAAGCTGGACGCCATATTCCGACATTTTCTTGCGGCGCTTGTTGGCGCCATGCTGCCCCGGAGGGTTAGGACGACGCTCAAGAACCTTGTCCGGCCCGAAAATCGGCTCGCCGAAACGACGGGAAATCTTGGTCCTTGGACCTGTATAGCGACCCATTTTACACTCTCCTCCGTTTACGCGGACGGCACCCGTTGTGCGCGAGCGGCGTCGTGTCAGTGATCATCGTTACGCGAATGCCGGCGGCCTGAATCGCGCGGACAGCCGACTCGCGGCCCTGCCCTGCGCCCTGCATGCGCACTTCGCATTCGTGCATTCCCTTGGCGACAGCCGTACGGGCGGCATCCTGCGCCACCATCGTCGCCGCGAACGCCGTTGACTTGCGGGAGCCCTTGAAGCCTGCCTTGCCGGCGGAGCTCCAGGCGATGACACCACCGCGGGCATCGGCGATCGACACCTGCGTGTTGTTGAACGTGCTGCGGATGAACGCGATACCGGCAGGTATCGACTTGCCAGCACGTACCTTCTTGGTTGGCGCTGCGGCGCCGGCGGCCGCCCCTTCGGCGGCTTCAGAGGCAGCAATCGGCGCCGCGGGTGCGGCGACTTCGGGCTGCTTGGGTGTTTCTTCGCTCATTGCTTTCCTGTTGGTTCAAAAAAAGCGCTTACTTCTTCGGCGCCGCACCGCGAATCGCGGCGGACGACGCCTTGCGGTTGCCCTTGCGCGTCTTCGCATTGGTCTTCGTGCGCTGGCCACGCACCGGAAGGCCCTTCTTGTGGCGGAGACCGCGATACGACCCGATCTGGATCAGGCGGCGGATGTTCTGGGACACCTCGCGGCGGAGGTCGCCCTCTACGCGGTAATGATCCTGGATGAAAGTGGTGATGGCGTGGATCTCATCCTGCGTGAGGTCATCCGCCTTCTTTGAAGGCTCGATTTTGCATGCGGCAAGCACTTCATCCGCACGTTTCGGTCCAATACCGTGGATATAGCGGAGCGCGAAGCGGCTGTGCTTCTTGCCCGGAATGTCCACACCCATGAGTCTCGGCATGTGATTGTTTCCTTCTGGTTAGTTAACCCTGACGCTGTTTGTGTCGTGGATTGGTGCAAATGACACGCACCACGCCCTTGCGGCGAACAATGCGGCAATTTTCGCATATGCGACGAACTGAGCTGCGAACTTTCATGATGAGTCTCTGCTTTTCTTCCTGTGTCAAAAAGAGTGCATATTAAAGCATAATCCGCAAGGAAAAGCAAGGGGGTATTTCAATGTTTTTTCCCTGTCAGAAATCGGACGCGTCGCAGACGAGGTTCTCCATTATGTATTCCCGCCTCTCCGGGGTATTGCCGCCCATGTAGAACTTTATGGTCTTGTCGGCCTCGGAGTCGTCCCCGCACGTGACCGGGGTGAGGCGCATGCCGGGGCCGATGAATTCCTTGAACTCCTTGGCGTTGAGTTCGCCGAGCCCCTTGAATCTCGTGATCTCGCAGTTCTTCCCGCAGGCCTTTATGGCATTCTCGCGCTCTTCGTCCGTGAAGCAGTAGTACTGCCCGGAGTCCTTTGCCTTTGGGTTGCGGACCCTGAACAGGGGCGTCTCGAGGATGAACACCCGCCTGTCCATTATCAGCTGGCGGTAGAAGCGCATGAAGAACGTGGTGAGCAGCATGCGTATGTGAAGTCCGTCCACATCGGCATCCGTGGCGAAGATTATCTTCCCGTAGCGCAGATGCTCGAGCGAATCCTCTATGTCGAGCGTCTTTATCAGGTTGAAGAACTCCTCGTTCCTGTAGAGCACGTCCTTGTTCAGCCCGCACGTGTTGAGGCATTTGCCCCGCAGGAAGAATACTGCCTGGTTCATCGCGTCCCGCGCGTTGCCGAGGGTGCCGCCGGCGGACTTGCCCTCCGTGAGGAATATCATCGTGTCCTCGCCATACCCCTTCTTGCCGGTCTTCTCCCTCCGGTCGAGGTGCAGGTGGTTCTTGCAGTCCTTGAGCTGAGGCACGCGTACGCTCACCGCCTGGCTCCGCTCCCTGGCCTGCTTCTTGATCGTGTTCAGCTGGCTGCGGAGTTTGGAGGTGTCGTCGACCTTCCTGATGAGCTTGTCCGCCTCCGCCGGGAACTTGTGGAACAGCGTCTCCGCCTCCCGCTTGATGTTCGCCACGAGGTCTGCGCGTATCTCCGGCGAGCCGAGCTTGGTCTTCGCCTGGCCCTCGAACGTCGGCTCCTGCATGCGGATGGATATCGCGCCCACTATGCCCTCGCGCACGTCGTCGCCGTCGAACTTCTTCTTGGAGTACTCGTTCAGGGCCTTCGTCAGCCCCTCCTTGAAGGCCGTGAGGTGCGTTCCGCCCTCCGTCGTATGCTGCCCGTTTACGAAAGAATAGTATTCCTCGGAGAACCTGTTGGTGTGCGTGAACACGAATTCCAGCGTCTTCGACCTGAAATGGAACGGCACGTATAGCTTCTCGAACTGGGCCTCGTCCGCTATGAGGTCGTTAAGGCCGTCGTCGGAGCATATGCGCTCGCCGTTCAGGACGAGCGTGAGCCCGGCGTTCAGGTAGGCATACATCTTGAGCCTGCGCATCACGTGCTCTTCGCGGAACTTGAAGTTCTTGAATATCGTCGCGTCCGGCAGGAAACTCACGGACGTCCCGTTGCGCTCGCCGGGATCCTTGAGCTTGCCGCGCCTCTTGGACTGGAGTACGCCCTTCGCGAATGCCGCCTCGGAGAACTCCCCGTCCCGGACGGACCTTACGTGAAACTCGTCCGAAAGCGCATTGACCGCCTTTGTGCCAACGCCGTTCATGCCTACGGAGAACTGGAAGGATTCCGTGTCGAACTTGCCGCCGGTGTTGAGCTCCGACACGCAGTCTACTACCTTGCCGAGCGGTATGCCCCGCCCATAGTCTCGGATTGCGCACCGCCCGGAATTCCAGTCCAGGCTTATCTCGATGCGCTTGCCGTTCCCCATTATGAACTCGTCGACGGAATTGTCGATCACTTCCTTCATCAGCACGTATATGCCGTCATCGTAGTCCGATCCGTTGCCCGCCCGCCCGATGTACATGCCTATGCGGCGGCGGATGTGCTCCATTGCGCTCAGGTGCTTGATGTTGCTGTCGTCGTAATTCGCCATTGCCTAACTGATATGTTTCAACTGCTGTCTGTGTCCATGCGCCTCAAATCGGCGATGGCCGCGTATTATAGCACACCATGTTGACCAGCACACAATCGGCCGCCGGGGCTACCTGGGCTCGAAGGACCCGGGCGAGTCCGTGAGGACGATGCCGTCGTAGCGGAATTCGCCCCACTTTGCGGACATCCCGAGCGTGTGCCGGCCCGCCTTGAACCTTAACGGGCAGATCATGTCGCCGAACTTCCTGCCGGGCGCGATCATCGTCCAGGTCGGATACCCGCCCGCCACCTGCTGCTTCGACGGCTCCGGGGTCGCGCCATCGACGGAGACCATTAGCCTCGTCGACCCCATGCCGTGTATCATCAGGTAGTAGACCCCGTCGCGGTTGAACCCCCCGTTCTCGGAGAAGTTGCCGGCCGACTCGACCGCATCGTTGAAGCGATGCCAGTCGCTTCCGACGAAGTCGTTCCACCGCAGGACGGTCGATCCGTTTGGCTTTGCCATTACCACAGCCTCGGGTCCTGCCGGATGCGAATAGAACCAGCTGTTCGCCCGTCCACGCGGATCGTGGATGTAGCAGCGTTCTACGACTACGCCATCGCACCCGCGCCCGATCTCGATCGCCCCGTCGAAGTTTATGCCGTACCCCTTTGCCGCCTTCGACGGATCGAACAGCCTTCCCTTCTTGTCGAAGCGAGGCTTGCCGACCCGTCCCCAGCGCGATATGTTGCAGTTGCGGAAGCGCACATGGCTGGAGTCGGTCACGTTGAACACCCGTCTGCCGAAAGTCCCCTTTGCCACGATGTCGTCGAACAGCACGTACTTCGCGCCTGTCACGTTTACGCAGTCCTCGCTCCCTTCGCCGAAATCGAGAACCGTTCCTGGTGCAGCCGTGTACCTTATCCATCCGCTTGGCGACCCGATCGCGGAGATCGTCTTCGGCAGCGGCCCCGAGGCGTCAAGCAGAACCGTACGGGCTATCGGCACGTCGCTCTTCCACGTACGGAACCGGCCAACCTTCACGGTCTTGCCGGATCCATCGACGAGACGCACCTCGTACTCCGTATCCTCGGCGAGGTCCCGCAGCGAAAGCCGGTAGTCCATCGTCCGCGGGGAATGCACCACGTATTTCCCGTCAACGGCATTCCAGGCATCGCCCTTCGCCACGCACTTCCTGTACTCGACCTTCAGTCCCGGTATGGCGTTCCTTGCCCCGAACTCGAGTCCGCAGCACACGAACGTGGGCTCAAGCCGCAGCGACCCCTCGGCCTCCGGCCTTATGATCGACAGACGCTTCTCGTCACTCTTAAGCCTGTGCGGCGCGGCAAGCGCCATGTCCCCAAGCGTCAGCGCGAAAAGCGCCGCCACCATGAGACGCACCTGTGAACATTGAGTTCTATCCATACCGCCTCCAATCGCATTTACGCCGCAAAGCTCCGCTACCCCAAGACATTCCGCGCCGACGCCACGTCGGCGGCGACCTGATCCCTCAATGCGTCAACGGAAGGGAATGTGCGCTCCGGACGCATGAACGAAATGAACTCCACGCGAAGCACGGCGGGATCGCCCGTCCCCGCCAGGACTGCCCCGTCGAAGAGATGCACCTCCAGCACCGGGGACGGCCATGCCCTGGATCCCATCGTCGGCGCGATGCCATAGTTCGCAAGCCCCGGTCCGACGTCCGTGCGCACCGCATACACGCCGAGCCTCAGCGGGGCGGTCGCCGCCACGTTCAGCGTGGCGGCGCCAAGCGTCTTCGCGACGCCCTTTCCCACTACAATTCGCCCGCGCACCGAAAACGGCCTGCCGAGCATCGCGTTCGCGTCTTCGAGGATGCCTTCGGACAGTACCCTGCGGATTCGCGTTGACGATATGCGTCCCCCCCTGTACGTTGCACATTCCGACACCATAACGTCGAAGCCGAGCCTGCGCAATTCATCCGGCGTGCCGGCCCCGTTCAGACCGAACCGCCAGTTGGCCCCGCAGTGCACCCGGTTGAGGCCGGGGAAGCGCCCCCTGAGATATTCCGCGAATCCGGCGGGAGACATGGACGCGAACTCCCGCGTAAACGAGACCGCGTGCACATTCCTTTCCGAACCATTCCGCATGCCGATCGCCTTAAGGCAATGCACCCGCTCGCTCAGATCCATGAGTAGCGGCGGCACGCGTGCCGGGGAGAGAACCGTAGCGGGATGGTTCTCGAACGTGAACACGGAATCGGCCCCTTCGAGGATCCGCTGATGCCCCAGATGGACGCCATCGAAGAATCCGATGGCGAGATTCACGAGAATATCCTGTTCTTGGGGATGATGGATGCGGCAAGATCGGCCGGATGCAGCTCCATGAGCTTCACGAACGGGATGGAGTCCGCAATGGAGAGCCGCCCGCACCTCGTGCGGCGGCAGTCATCGACGTATGCGCCACAACCCATTGCTCGTCCAATGTCCCTCGCGAGCGCCCTCACCGATACGCCCTTGGTGGCGACCATGGAAAAGGCGACCGTTGGCGGCGCAAACTCATGCACGTCATATCGGTACACATGCACAAGCTTCGCGCGAAGGGCATCGCCCTCAGCGGTTCGCACTATCTCGTAGCCGGGCTTCCCCGCGATCTTCACGGCCGAGAACTCGGGCGGCGACTGGAACACATCGCCCCTGCACTCCTTGAGCGCGGCGTCGAGCCTCTTGCGGGACAGGTCTCCGCAGGCGGAATCCTTCAGGACATTCCCCGCCCTGTCGCCCGTGTCGGTCTCCCGTCCGAGGACGAGCCTCACGTCGTAGGCCCGGTCGGCGCACATGACGTCGTTGGAGAATCGCGTCGCGTCCCCGACCAGCAGCACGAACAGTCCGGACGCCGTGACGTCAAGCGTGCCCCCATGGCCGACCTTCACGAGATTGAAGCCTGTCTTTACGGCCTTCATAAGGTCGTGCGACGATATCCCCACCGGCTTGTCGACGAGGATCGCGCCGTCCAGCTCGGCCATCATTGCGATGTTAGCTATGTTCGCCATCGCCTGCGTCGGGTAGCTTGTCGAGCATGGCGAGCACCGCGTCGCCCTTCTCGATCGAATGATCCAGCTCAAAGCGCAATTGCGGCGTGAATTTCATGCGCACCTCGCGGTTGATCACCCGCTCGAAGTCGTGCGCATGGTGGATGAGATGCCGGAGCGCGCGCTGCTGCACATCAGGCGACCCGAACACGCTCACCTTCACGGTGGCGTTCCGCAGGTTTCTTGCGCACTGTACGCCCGTGACCGTGACCAGCCCCGCGCCGATGTCGTCGGTCTGCATGACGCGGAACATCGCGTCGCCAATGACACGCTTCAGCAGGGAGTCAACCCTCTCTATCCTGTCTACAGACATTCACGCATCCTTCTGCCATGAGCCTATCGGCGGCGGAAACTACAGCGAGCGCGGAAGCTCTTCAAGCGTGTAGCACTCGATCGTGTCGCCCTCGGCGAACTTCTCGAATCCGGCGAAATGCACGCCGCACTCCTGCTGCCCGGTGACTTCCTTGACCTCGTCCTTGAAGTGCTTGAGCGACTGCAGCTTGCCGTCCCAGACCGTCTCCTTCCCGCGAATGACGCGGTAGCGTCCGTTGGCGAGCAGCGTGCCGTCGAGCATCTGCGAACCGGCAATCTTGCCGACCTTGCCGATGTCGTACACGGCCTTGATGGTCGCGTGGCCCTTGACCGTCTCCTTGTATTCGGGCGGCAGGAGGTCGAGCATGCACTTCTTCACGTGGTCGATAAGCTCGTAGATGATGCGGAAGGACGCGATCTTCACGCCGTCGTGCCGCGCCTGGCTCTGCACGCCGGAATCGTTGCCGATGTCGAAGCCAACGATCACGGCCTTGCCGGCCGCCGCCGACTTCACATCCGTCATGGACACGCTGCCGGTGCCGGTGCCGATGATCTTGAGCGACACCTTCTCGCTCTTGATCTCGCGCAGCGCACCCACGATGGCCTCGAGCGAACCCTGGGTGTCGGCCTTCACGACGACCGAAAGCTCGCGCTTGCCGTCCGCCCCCATCTTGGAGAAGAGGTCGTCGAGCGAAACGGCCTTGGACTGGGAAAGCTCCTCCTCCTTGCGCCTCTGCGCGGTCTCCTCCGCGAGCGTGCGAGCGCGCTTCTCGTTGAGCATTACGCGGAACTCCGCGCCGGCCTCCGGCACGCCGGAAAGGCCCGTGCACTTCACCGGCATCGACGGCGGGGCGGACTTCACCCTGCGCCCATGGTCGTCAATCAGCGAACGCACCTTGCCGAAGTGTTCGCCAACGAGGATCGCGTCGCCCACGTTGAGGGTGCCGCCCGTGACGAGCACCATCGCCGAAGGCCCGAAGCCCTGCTCAAGCTCCGCCTCGATCACATACCCGTTGGCGCGGCGCGACGGGTTCGCCATGAGCTCAAGCATGTCGGCCTGCAGCAGGATCATCTCAAGGAGCGAATCGACGCCCTGGCCCGTGACGCCGGACACCTCGCAGCATACGATGTCGCCGCCCCAGTCCTCGGGCGTGAGTCCCTCCTTCTGGAGCATCTGCTTCACGCGCATCGCGTCGGCGGTGGGCTTGTCGCACTTGGTGATCGCCACCATGATCTGCACGCCGGCCTGGCGGGCGAACCTTATCGCCTCCCTGGTCTGGGGCATGATGCCGTCGTCCGCTGCGATGATTATCACGGCTATGTCCGTAAGCTGTGCGCCGCGCTGGCGCATGGCGTTGAACGCCGCATGGCCGGGCGTGTCGAGGAAGGTGATCTTGCGGCCCTGGACGTCAACCTGGTATGCGGAAATGGCCTGGGTGATGCCGCCGGCCTCGCCAGCGGCAACCTTCGTGTGGCGGATGTAGTCCATGAGCGTCGTCTTGCCATGGTCAACATGGCCGAGGAACGTGACGACCGGTGGGCGCGGCCTCATCTGCTCCGGCTTGTCCTGCGGTATCTCGTCGTCGGCGTCTATCGCCTTTAGGACGGGCTTCTTGTTCGCCGCGTCGCGCGCATGCTCCACGTTCACCCTGTAGCCGTACTTCTGGGCGACCTTGACGGCGATCTCCGGCTCGACGCGCTGGTTGATCGAGGCCAGCACCTTAAGCTGCATGAGATCGGCGATGAGGCGGTTTGGGCGTATCCCAAGCTTCGTCGCGAGCTCCTTTACGACAACGGCCCCGCGTATGGATATCTCGCGGGTGTTGACGCTCATCGTCACCGTAGGCTTCGGCGCGGGCTTGCCAAGCCCAGCCGAGATCTTCATGGTGTTGGCCGTCTTCATCGAGACGGAGGCGAATCCCGCCCTTAGGCCGCCGACCCGCGTTGCAGGACGCGGCGCAGGGGCCTGCGGCTTCGGCGGAGGGGGCGCGGCCACCGGCATTGGCGCGGCCTTTTCCGGCTCCTTCTTGGCCTCTTTCGCCTTCTCCTTCCTGTCGTAGGTCTGCTGCTTCTTCATCGAGATGGGCTGGCTCTTGCCGCTTGAGGACCTGCGGTCCTTTCCGTGAAGCCACTCGCTCTCGTCCTCTTCGTCGTCCTCGAAGTCATCCGCGTCCGGTGCGCCGTCCGCATCCTCGTTCGGCTCGGAGATGTCGATCTTGACCTTCGGCCCCTCCGGCAGGCTCAGGTCAAGCTTGATTTCCTCCTTCACGGGCTTCTTCAGGGCGGCGACCGGGGCCTTCTTCGTGTCGGGCATCTCGATCTTGCCGTCCTGCGCCCTGTACGCCGCCAAGGCGCGCTGGCGACGCTCCTCGAGCGCATCGGCCTGAAGCCTGTTCATTTCCTCGGCGGCCTTGAGCGCACGGTGCTTCTTGTTGTCGCGACGGTCGCGGGCCGACTCCGCCTCGGCGCGGACGCGCTCCATCCCCGCCTCAAGGAACGCCTTGTTGATGGCCTCAACCTCACCCGGCTCAAGCGCGCTCAGGGGGGAATACACCTCGACCCCGCTCGATTCCGCAGTGCGCATCACCGCGAGGGAGGTGGTGCCTATCTTGGCGGCAAGTTCGTATACCCTCATGCTTCCTCCTCGTTCCCGATCAGGTCGGACACCGCCTTCGCCGCGGCGTATATGCCAATCGCCGTCACGTCGTCGAGGCCGGTGGCCGCCGCGAAGTCGGCCTCGTCCGTCTCAAGTATCCCCTCGATCGAGAGGAAGCCCGCATCGGCGAGCTGCGTCGCCTGCGCCGTGGATATTGAGAACGTGTCGGCGAGCGACTTGATGGCCTCCTCCTTCTGGTCCTCGAACGAGGCGAGGTTCATCGCCTTGGATACGTCTATGTGCCAGCCGGTGAGCTTCGTCGTGAGGCGGACGTTCTGCCCGCGCTTGCCGATGGCGAGCGAATACTGGTCGGGGGCGACCGTCACGTATACCGTGTTGTCCTGCTCGGGATCGATTTCCACGGACTCGAGCTTGGCCGGGGCGAGCGCCTGCGTGATGTAGCTCTTCACGTCGTCGGACCACCGAACGATGTCGATCTTCTCGCCGCTCAGCTCGCGGACGATGTTGCGCACCCGCGTGCCGCGCAGGCCCACGCACGCGCCGACGGGATCGACCTTCTCGTCCATCGTCCTCACGGAGACCTTGCAGCGGTACCCCGGGTCGCGCGCCACAGACACGATCTCCACCACGCCGTCGGATATCTCCGAGACCTCAAGGCGGAACAGCGCGCGCACGAACTCGCCGGACGCGCGGGAAAGGAATACCGCCGGGCCGGTCGCATCCGGCTTCACATGGTGGACGATGGCGCGGATGGGGTCGCCCACCGAGTACTCCTCGGTGGGTATGCATTCCTTGGCCGGGAGGATCATCTCGGTCTTGCCGACCATCACATACACGTCGCGGCGGTTCAGCCCGGTGACTGTGCCGGAGACGATTTCGCCGATGCGCCCCTTGAAATCGTTGAACGTATTGGACCTGATCGCTTCGCGCAGCTTCTGCATTATCATCTGCTGCGAAGTCTGCGCGGCGATGCGGCCAAGGCGGGAGGCGGGAAGCTCCACCTCGATCGTGTCGCCCTCCTTTTTCGAGGGGTCGATGCGCTGTGCCTTGGCCACCGAAATGAACCCTGTGCCCGAATCCTCATCGGATACGACCATCGTGTCGAAGACATGGAGAGTGATCGTCTTGCGGTCGATCGCCACGCGCAAGTCGTTGGTGACGCCAGGGTTGCGACGGGCCGCCTGCTGGATTGACTGCTCAATCGCCATCAGAACGATTTCGCGATCCACGCCATTCTCGCGCTCGATGTAGTTCACCATCGTCAGCAACTGGTTGTCTGCCATTTTTCCACTCTCCTTGTCTGTCAAAAAACAAAACGATCCCCTTTGGAAGCCCTCTGACCTCCAAAAAATCGTGCGTAGAATACGAAAAAGCCCGCCTTTTGTCAATGGAAATCAACTGACACGGAAATCAGCTGCATGGGACTTCGCCCGCGACCGAAAGCGTCTGTCAGCCGTCCGCCCCCTCGCTCCAGGTGAAGTCGTAGAACGGCGCCAGCGACCACCGCCCATCGGCGTCCATCAGGAACGAGAAGTTCTTCAGGTGGTCGTCGCGGTTGTGCTCCAGCACGTTCAGCGTCGCCCGCCGGAACAGCTCCTCCTTCGCCGCGTAGTCGTGCGTCAGCGCGTCCGTCAGATTGAAGAGGAGCGCATACTCGTCACCCGGCGTGCGGAAGTCGGCGTGGAGAAGTCCGGCGGCGGACGCGACATGGAGGCGGTCTCCTGAACGCATTCTCGTCAGAACGTGACGACGGCGCCGACGCCCCAGTACCAGCCGCTCATGTCCACCGATGCGCTCACGTCGTCGCCGAAGTCGAAGTCGGTCTTGTCGCCGAGCCGCCAGTCCA
>CAVFWS010000033.1:0-17253 GCA_963626295.1 Clostridium sp. CAG:138 | reverse complement strand
CCTTCACGGTGGCCTCCGGATCAAGCTGCGAGCGCAGCTGGTCGAAGAACGCCATCTCAACGCGAGTGCCCAACGCCACCGAGCCTCCCGTAGGGGCAAGCTTCCCCGTGAGCAGCTTCAGGAGCGTGGTCTTGCCCGTGCCATTGTCGCCGACGATTCCGATCCGCTCGCCCCTAAGGATATCCGAGGTGAAATCCCCTATTATCCGATGTTCGCCATACGAAAACGAGAGGCCCTCGATCTTTACGACCCGGTCGCCCGATGCGACTGCCGTATCAAGCCTGATCGCGGCCACCCCCTGTGCGCTGCGCCTGTTCGCGAACTGAAGGCGCAGCTGGCGCAACGCCTCCACGCGGCCCTGGTTGCGCCGTCTGCGCGCCTTGACGCCCTGACGGATCCACGCCTCCTCCTGCGCAAGCTTCTTGGCCCGCCGCTCCCAAAGCACGGCCTCGTCCGCCTGCAGGTCGGCCTTGCGCTGGAGAAACGTGCGGTAGTCGCAGTTCCAGCCGGAAAGCTGGCCGCGATCCAGATCGTATACGTACGTGGCCACGTCCTTGAGGAAGGCCCTGTCGTGCGTGACGAACAGGAATGCCGCATCGGTCTGCCTGCGAATGAACGATTCCAGCCATTCGATGGAGGCGACGTCCAGATGGTTCGTCGGCTCGTCCAAGAGCACAAGGTCCGCCTCCTCCGCCAGCGCCTGCGCAAGCAGCGCCCTGCGGCGCATTCCGCCGGAAAGCGTGTTGAACAGCGCATCGGGGGACAGCCCCATCTGCGAGACGTACTTCTCCGAATGCGCGATCTCAAGGACGGTGCCAGGCCTGTCGCTCGGCACCTCCTGCTCAAGAAACGCCACCTTGAGCCCCGGCGCGCGTATGATCTCGCCCGCATCAGGCTCCAGCCTGCCGGCGATGACCTTGAGCAGCGTAGACTTCCCCTCGCCGTTCCGCCCGGTGACACAGGCCCTCATTCCGCTTTCGATGTTGAGGGACACGCCATCCAGTATGGCATCGCCGCCGAACGCAAGCGATACGGACCGCAGCGATATCAGATGTCGCGATGACCGTGCCATTCGTTTCTGCGCCCTTTCGATTTGCCTGCGCCCTTCGCCCGCCAGTACCGCGAATCGCCCCTCCGCGGTCACTTCAGCGAAACGACGGCCGTCCTGAAGAGCTGTCCGGAATTGACGACCCATACAAGCTTCACGTCGCCGGGCTTCAGCGTGACGGGCACGGATACCGTGCGCCCATTCACCGAAACGCCTATCCCATAGTCCCCCGGCATCATCGCGCCCTCGGACCACACCTGCTGCCCATCAGGCAGCGTCGCCCAACTGCGCGTATCGGCACGGCGGATCGCCGAGGCGACCGCGTTTACCGCCAGGACCGCAAGCTTCGCATATCCATTCCCGGATGCGTTGACTGCGGCCTGTGCGCCGGCCTGGACTGCAGCCCGCGTGATGTTGCGGACGATCACCCCGGGCAGCCGTTCATTGAGATCCCTCGCCGCAAGCGCCCGGACATCAAGAGCCGGGGCGGCGGCAACGAGATTCGTAAGCCCCGAAATCGCGACGCCGCTTGGCCTGTATGCCGACTTGTCCCCATATGTGGGAATGTCTATGGACATTGCCGTGTAGATCGGCACCGGAATCTTCAGCGACTGCCGCTGGGGGACAAGCCCCTCCTCGTAGATGACAAGCAGCTTCGCCCTCTTCGGAGACGGTGTGGACAGTCCACGCCCCCTCCCGTCGCCCGCACGTGCGGCATCCAACGCGAATACTGGATTGTCTGGACGGCATGCCGCCGCCTTGCGGTACGACTGCCACGCCATCTCAAGATCCCCATCGGCCTCGAACAACGCCCCGGTGAGCCACCACAGGACAGGATTCTCCCACGAGTTCCGCGTGGACGCCATCATCTCCTGAAGCGATGTGGACTGCTTCTCGCAAATGCCTTCGCCGGCAGAGGCCGCCTTGGCGTCGTCCGTTGCCGCAGTCTTCTTCAGGTCTTCGCCGTAAGTCTTGGCGAGGCTGTCCTGAATGTATACCGAAAGCCGCGCATCGACAAGGGCATCCTCGCGCCTGCCGTTCATCAGTTCGGCGAGAATGCCGTATGTGAGCGCAAGGTTTATCTCATACGGAGCAAGGTAGTACTCGCGGGTGCGGTCATCCGTCACGGTGGACGCAAGCACCGTGTTGCCCACGTCGCCCAGCTTGATGGCCGGCTCCTTTTCCTTGCGGTCTACAGCCGAGTCGACCGCCGCCCTAAACCAGAACTCCGCCTTTGCCGAATCGCCGGAGAGCAGCGCCAGGCGTCCCGCCTCGACCTTCCCGAGGTTCTTTGTGTAGACGGAATTTGTCGCGACATCCTCGCCCCAGCCCACAGCCGCGGCGGGGACGCCGGCGAGAACCGACTCCCTCGCCATGCGCACATCCTCGTCCACCGAAACGCATCCGGCGAGCGCCGCCAAAAGAAAGGCATTGAGGGCTAAGCGCATCACTCGCGTTCGATCTTTATCGTGGATGACCCGCCACCGACATCGCGCCATTTCGATGTGTCGATGTTGACCTTGACGTTGCGCTCTGCCGCCGCCTGCGCATATCTGCGGGCGAGGTCGGCGCGAAGGGCCTCCACCGTCCCCCATTTCCTCACGCCTTCGTCGGACATCTCCAGGGCAATGTCGAGATTCATCCCGGGCTGGATGTTTACCGTAGCCTCGTAAGGATCCATCCATGCGCGAAGGATGCGCAGCCTATGCAGACCCGGCGTCGCCGAGAAGTCTCCCGGCGCGGATCCTATCACCACTCCATCCAGCTCGACGGAAGCTCCGCCGACCACCCTGCGGAGCTCCTGCAGCTGCTCGCCCGTAGTGCCTCTCGTCTGGGATTCGAGCTCGGTGATTGTGCGGTCTATCGATGTCTGCACGTGGAATGTCACGCGGGCGGCGTCTGTCGCCGCAGGATTCCGCCACTTCGCCGCCTTGGTCGCCACGGCGACAGTCATGTCCGACTCCCATCGGTCAAGGAGCGTATCGTAGTATTCAGTGGCGTCTGGGTCGGCGTCCAGGACCGGGAACTTCTGCGTCCAGGTGGGCATCCCGTCAACGGATACGCCGTTCGAGTCCATCACCTTGAACGCCATCCTCAGCGAGAACACGGTATTCAGCCGCCCGTTCACGTTGCGGCGCGTCGCGCCCGCCCGCAGGATCGTCGCCACGGCGGCATAGTCGCAGCCGACGGCCTTTGCTATGTTCGGAGAGGACTCGAATGCGTCCGCCGCGAGCGTCGAATCCACGACCTGGAATCCCTCGACCTCCGCAAAGGCGGCGGCAATGCGTTCCCGAATGCCGTCCGTCTGCGCGTCAAGCGCCGGAACGCCACTCCTGTTCTGCACGAATACGGCGATCTTCTTGTCCGCGCCAAAGCCGCAGATGGTGGCGACGGACATCAGCATAATAATGAGCCTCTTCATTTGGACCTCCTTGTACCTGATTGTCATCTTGGGCGGCAAAGCCGCAAATCCCCTATTCTACAGTCTCGATCTCGCGCACCTGCAGACGCGCCTTGACGGCGCGCGAGTTCGGGGCCAGCCCCGTAAAGGTCTGGATGTCATTCCCGTCGATGACGATTGCCCGATACGGTTTCGAGTCCGCATCGATCTCCGTGCCTTCGGAATCCATCCATACCATCCTTGCCTGGATACGCTGGCGGCGTTTGGTGACGGACTCGAGCGTGACCGTCGCACGGCGGATCCCTTCGGACGCATCGCCGTACGTCACCTTGCGGACCCTGATCCGGTTCGAGAGCCGATATGAGTTCTCGAGCACGGAAGCCTCGCCGGACCCCGTATCGACCGTCACCCGCGTTCCTCGCGTCTCCACGCATCCGGCGGCAAGCGCCATCAGCATTGAAAGCAGCATCGTTTTCTTCATACCTTCAGTTTCTCCTTTCGTGTTTCAACCTATTCCGTCTCAAACTCGATCTCAAGAATGTTGCCGTCCCTGACCCGTTCGGCGCCAAGATAAAACTTGGCTTCACTCGGAACGACGCCAGTCACCAATGCCACATTCTTGTCCCGCACAAGCGTCTCTATGTTCCCTCTCGCCCAAAGGCGCGCCTCCGCGTAGTGCCCCTTGGCGAACTCGACTGCGATGCACCCTTTCCGCGTATCGGGGTCGTAATTCATCATCCGGATCTGCACGATCGGCTCGTCCTTGCGCATGGGCGTGGCCATACCGGGAGCGTCAGCTGCCGCCATCTGCGGGTGCGGCCGTTCAGCTTTCTTCTGTTCCGGGGCCAATCTCCTTAGCCTTGCCTCGCCATAGGATTCGTCAGACATGTACGGGACAAACCGCCGAGGCACCCTGCCCACCTCGGTCGTGCGGCCAAACGCACCGACACGCAGCAGCAGCGGCGGCTGCCGCCAGGCGAAAAGCCCGGCCGAATGGCCGATCTGGATGACCACCGGATCACCCCGCATCTTGCATGTCGCATCAAGCTTCGGGGAAAGCCCGCGACAATTCGCGAGATAGCTTTGGTACTGCGCATTCCCGGGCGTAACGAACCCACGCGAGCCATATTGCTTCGGGGCGAATATGCATCCGCCTACAAGCTGGCCGGCCACAAGGATCTGTATTGCGCGAATCATCATAACCCATCACCGCGAATTGCGGACCGAAGGATCCATATTGACCTTCAATCCCTCGATCATTGGCTTGGCCCAGGGCAGACCCTTGTAGTCCGCACCGGCCGGCGAATCCGCGTCAACCGCAGATATTATCCTGTTCTCGGAATCGTACTCGATGAAGTAGACGTATGTCCTGAAATCCGAATTCAATATCTCATAAGGCGTTCCGACGACTTCCCAGATGCAGTAGCTCAACGCATCCAATGCGCCGTGGATGCAATACCGCGCGGTCTTTTCCCCGATAGACACTCCGTCGACGAATTGGATCTGCTCCGTATAGTTCCCCCGCTTGGAAATGCCAATGGCAACAGGAAAGCCGTAGTGGTGGTCGACGAACTCCCTGTCAACATATGGCGTCAACCGAGCCGGAGGACGCGCAATGGGCAGTCTGCTCGCCATCACTATGGCGCAGCCAGACGACACCGCCGCCACCATCATCAGCAGGGCAGGCAACACATGCCGAACCTGAAATGGGCTGCGCACTCTCAGAAGCTCCAGTTAACGACAGGCAGGAACGGGATGTCGTCGCCCGAAATGACATTGACGAATCCGATCTGGATCCCGTAGGCGCGGTCGGCTACGTTGACGCACCCGATCTGCAGGCCCGAGAACTCATGCACATCGTTCCATATCCCGATCTGCAGCCCCTTAACGTTCCAGTCGCCCCACGGCAATCCGACAGGCCCCGCGATCGTAAGCGCAAATGGCGTCCAGTCCGACATCGCGCCCTCGCGCGGGAGCCCCCTTTCGTGGACAAGCGCCGCCTCCTTCGCAAATGCGCCGGCGGCCAATGCCGCCACCACAAGCATCGCCATCAATTTCTTCATGTTTTTCATTCCTCCTTCAGCGTGATCTGGCAAAGTTTATCTCAAGCAAAGCGAAAACAATCTCAATGCCTCTTGGCCGTCAACTCCGGCACAACGACCTCCCTGTCCCGTCTTCTCATGGCTACCGCTTCACGCATTTCGCTACCTGTACACAATGTTTGCGTAGCCCTCTCGCTGCACCCCGCGGGCATAGCGAACGGCAGCCCTCCCGAAGAGCATTGCGTAGAACGGACTCGTGCGCCTGATGCCGATGGTGTTCTCCAGTATCTCCGGGACCTCCCTCTGCACAAGCGACAGGAAGCCGCACCAGCAAGTGGCGATCCCGTTCGCGTTCGCGAGCAGCTCGAAATTCGAGCAGGCGACCGTCGCATCCTCGCGTGGCGTAGTCACGCTTGGGGCGGATTCATCCGAAGACACTATCAGCATCCCCGGAGCGTTGCGGAAAAACACGTCCTCCCCGCCCCTGCGCAGCTTTATCGCCGCTATCGCAAGCCATCGCGGCAGCAGCTTCGTCCCGTCGCGATGCCGCTCTATCACGTGTATGAAGTCCCTGCGGAACCGATCCATAGACTCGCGGTCAGGCATGCACGTGAACGTAAGCGCGCGGGCATTGCACCCGGTTGGCGTGTTGCCCAGAACCCTGAGCACGCGGTCAAGCGTGGCGCGGTCAACGTCCTCCGCCCTGAAGTTCCTCACGGATCGGCGCGTCACCATCCAATTCGCCACGGCCTCCGCGCCCGGCAGCGCCAGGCCTTTCGTCGGCGCCGAATCTTCGGGACGCTTCCCGTCGAGCGTCACCGCGCCTGCCGGACATATCGCCAGACAGTGCTGGCAGCGCATGCACCGCTCCGGCGCCGCAAGCCTCGGCAGGCCGTCGTCCCCGGTGCGCAAGGCGCGAAACGCGCAGTCGCGCACGCACGCGCCGCACTTGACGCACCTGGAACCGTCAACCTCGAACAAGTCAGCCATACGCCACGCGAAAATGTCAAGATCCCGCATTCACGGCTTCGCGCCCAAGCGCAAAAGCCCGCTCATTTACCTCAAGGAGCTTCGCCTTCGGCCCCGTAAACGTCTCGGCCATAGCCTTGAGCCAGAGCTCCTCCGCGAAGGGGGTGAGGGCCGACACCGCACCGGCAAGCACCATATTGGCGGTGCGCTCGTTGCCCACCCTTGCCGCTATGCCGGGGGCATCCACGAATACGGCATCCGGCAGCGCCGCCCTGAGGGAGCCGGAAAGATCCTGAAGTTCAGGCTGCTGCCCGGAAGATACCGTGACAGGGGTCAGGTATACGTCGTTGACGACAGCGCGGCCGCCCTTCTTGAGCTGCGGCGCACAGCGCAGGGCCTCGAGCCTGTCAAACGCGACAAGCAGATCGCTCTCCCCATTGGGGATTATCGGAGAGAACACCCTCTCCCCGAAGCGGACGCTCGAAGCGACGGAGCCGCCCCGCTGCGCCATGCCGTGAATCTCGGACTTCTTTACGTCAAGCCCGGCAAGGGCCGCCACGCGGCCGAGCAGATTGGCGGTCAACAGGATGCCCTGTCCGCCAACGCCAACCAGAGAAACGTTGAATGTATCCATAATTCCTAACCTGCCAGCGTATTCGGGCGCGTCAATCCGCAGCCCGCTCCACGGTCAACTCCGGATCAAGCTCCTTGAGCTTGGCTTCGATGCCCTGCTTCAGGGTCATCATCGCATATGGGCAGCTGCCGCAATGCCCGGTGAGCTTCAGCGTCACCACCTTGCCGTCCATCTTCACGAACTCCAGATCGCCGCCGTCCTGCTGCAGCATCGGACGGAGCGCGTCAAGCATCGCCTTCACCTGTTCTTCAAGTGTCATTTCATTCTCCTTTAACGTGTGAATCCCTCAAATCCCTGCCTTCAAACACGCCTGCATAGTCGGTCACCTCTCCAGGGCTGGCCTTTTCGGCGCACCTGTCGTCGCAATCCAGCAGATCCTCGTAGAATGAAGCCTTCGCGGCATCAATGTACGGCACGATGAACAGCGGCAGGACGTTGCCGCACACCGGTATCCACGACACGACCATAATCAGAAGGATCCAGCCGAGCAGGCTGAGGTTCAGGACAAGGAACCGCCACCTGTTGCCCTTCATCAGGCGGCACGACTCTGCGATGCACCGGTTGGCTCCCCAATCCGGATGGTCGACCGCCACAAAATCCGCCATGGCATACGAAAGGCTCTTCACCACTCCGGGAATGAAGAACAGCAATGACCACAGCGACAGGTAGGTCATCTTCACCATTGCGAGCCATCCCATCTTCCAGCCGTGGCCCCACCCCGAAAAGGCGTGGCCAACCGTAAGCCCGCGACGCATGGTGGCGATCGCCATGGCCGACTGCCCCCAGGCGACAAAGCCTATGGGATATATCACCAAAAGCGAGAATGCCAGCGCCGAGCCAAGCAGCGGCAGCATCACCTCCGGATCGAGGAAAAGCCCAATCTCCGGCCGGCCTCCCGGCTGGAGGAACGGCATGATGCCAGATGCGGCGACACCGACGGACAGGAACCCCACCAGCGGGACAATCGTGAATGAAGCCACAAGCGCCAGCAGGAAGTACGCTGCGGCATAGCGAAGATACTGCCCGGCAAAAAGCGCTTCCCGTGCCCTTGACTTGATTTCACTGCATCCACTGACTGACATAATGGGCGTATTATACCACAACCCAACCACAGTCCGACAGGGCGATTTCACCCGCTGGGTGAACCGTTGAGAGAGAGGAGGAAATCATTTGCGATTTACGATTTACGATTGCATTTAGGCATTTGACGATTTAGACATTGCCTGGTAGGGCGACCTCGATGAGGTCGCCGCAGAGGGACGGGGGCGGGCAATTTGCGATTTGCGATTGCTCCGTTTTCGGTCGCGCGGGAGCGCGACCCTCCCGTACCCTCTGTGTTAATCCTAAAATAGCGGCGGCGATTTCATCGAAATCGCCCTGCCAAGCCCGTACGCTTGTGGGTAGTTGGTAGGTTCCGGACTGCGCCCCTCCCGCGCAACGCTCCACCTCTCCACTTCTCCACCTTAAATGCAATCGCAAATAGAACTCGGCGGCTGGGGACAACCGCCCTCCCGCAAATGGATCAATGCCCAAATGGTCCAATGCAATCGCAAATCGCAAATCGTAAACCGTAAATCTAAAGGGCATCATGCGTGCACCGGAGAGGACTCCCGGTCGTGCACCTGGCTCCGATAGAGCGACCATCCGTTGTTGAGCCAGAACGCTATGCCGCAAACCCACATCGTGGGGAGGAGAAGCTCATGGTTGCCGGATATCTCCGCGACCATCACTATTGCCGTGAGCGGACACCTCACCGCCGCCGCGACAAAGCCCGCCATCCCGACAAGCGCGAACGCCGCCGGATGTATGCCCATGCTGCTCGGCAGAACCATCTCAAACGCAATGCCAACCGCCGCGCCGAGCGACCCGCCACAGACAAGCGCGGGGGCGAACACGCCGCCTGATCCGCCGGACCCGACCGTGCACGCCGTCGCGACGACCTTGAGGAGGAAGAAAAGCAGGAAGCCGTGCAGAGGCCAGTGGCGCGTGACCGTCTCGGAAAGCACGGCCGAATCCGGCGTGGAGAACAGGTGCGATATCACGTTGTACCCCGGCCCCATGATGTCCGGGAGGATGAATCCGATCGCGCCGGTCGCGAGTCCCCCGATCGCGACCTTCAGCCATGACGGCATATCCATTCGGGTGAAGAACGCCTCCGTCCCCCTGAAGAAACTGATGTAGAAACGCGCGCCAAGCGTCACCACCAGGGCAAGCGCAATGTAGGGGAACAGGCGCATCCCGTTCTCGAAGGAATAGCTTGGCATCTCGAAAAGCGGTCGCCACCCGAGGAAACAGGCGAAGACCGTGTAGGATACCGCGCTTGCGACAAGGGACGGCAGTATCACGTCGTACTCGATGTCGCTGGACGAATAGAATATCTCGGCGGCAAAAAGAGCCCCCGCGAGCGGGGCGCGGAAGAGGGCCCCGATTCCGGCGGCGAGTCCAGCCGCCATAAGGATGCGCCGGGCGCGTCCGTCTATGCGCAGCATTGCCGACAGGGCCGATCCGCAGGCGGCCCCGATGAGCGTGATGGGGCCCTCATAGCCCGCGGACCCGCCGCTCGCGACGGTCAGCACGGACGCCACGGACTTGACGGGCACGACCGCCGGAGGTATCACGCCGTCGCTGTGGTGGTACGCGTACACCGCCGAATCCGTCCCGCGCGCATGGCGCAGCGACGCGAACCGCTTGATGAGCAGGGAGCCCGCGACGGCTCCGACGGCAGGGAGGAACAGCAGCGCCCAGCGATGCGATCCCGCAAGGCGGTCCACGCCAAAGAAGGCGTGGCCGAACTCGATCATGCGCTCGAACGCGACGGTCAGCAGCCCGACGATGGCGCCAAGCAGCGCCGCCCTTCCGAAATACCGCCCCGTCCGGATCGTCATCCCGTTGCCGGAAAGGAAGAACTTCCAGGAGCTTATGGAGAGCCTTCGGAACATTGTTCAGCCAAGCAGGGCCGATATCTTCGCGTCAAATGCGCGCCGGCGCTTCGCGACGTCGCGCTTAAGCGACGAGACGCGCTTCGCGTACATTCGCCAGTCAAGGCCGTTTGTCGCGCCGAGATGACGCTTCGCCAGCACCGCGCTGTCGGCATCTTCCGCCTCAAGCCGCTCAAGGTGGTCGCGCACGTCATGGTACGCCTCTCTCCACGGAACGCCCGCCGCGACCTTCCGAAGCGCGGCGTCGGTCGCGAACACGCCGGGGATGAACCCTGCGCGAAGCTTCCCCTCGTCCACGGAAATGCCGTCCACGACCTTCGCGAGGATGCGCAGCGTGGTCCTTGCGATCGAAATCCCCTTCATGTAAAGCCCCTTGGAGTCCTGCAGGTCGCGGTTGTACCCCCCGGGCATCGCATGGAGCTGCGTCAGGGCCGCCGTCTGGAGCCCTACGACAATCGCTGCCTTGGAGCGAACGAGCTCAAGCACGTCCGGATTGTACTTCTGCGGCATGATCGAAGAGCCCGTGCAGTATTCGCGAGGCAGCCTGAAGTAGGCGAACTCCGGCATCGAGAATATGATCAGGTCCTCAGCCAGGCGCGAGAGCGCCACCATCAGCTGCGCCAGGGCGGAAAGGAGCGCGGCCTCGTCCTCGCCGCGCGCCATCGAGGCGCCGAACACATTGTGCAGGGGACGGGCGAATCCGAGGAGCCCGCTCGTGAGATTGCGGTCGAGCGGGAGCGGCACCCCGTATCCGGCGGCGCTGCCGAGCGGGCAGAGGTCGTTGATGCCGTATGCCGCCTCGAGGTTCACCACCTGGTCAAGCGCCATCTCCGCGTGCCCGCTCGCCCACACGCCGACAGAACTCGGCATGGCGGGCTGCAGATGCGTGCGCCCGACAAGCGGCAGGAGCGAATGCCGCCTGCCGAATGCCAGGAGCGACGATGCGAGCGCCGCCACCTCGCCTTCGGTCGCAAGCAGCTGATCCTTGATGTGGAGGCGCACGTCGACCGCCACCTGGTCGTTGCGGCTGCGTCCTGTATGGATCTTCTTGCCGAGGTCCCCAAGAGTCTCGGTGAGCCTGCGCTCCACCGCCATGTGGACATCCTGGTCGGACTCGCGTATCTCGAACCTGCCCGTGCGGAACTCGTCCACGACGGCCGCCAGCTCGCGACGCACCTTCGCGGCCTCCGCCGGGGTCACGATCGGCGGAGTCCCCTTTGGGAGCTTCATGCGCGAAAGCATGGTCACGTGCGCGGCGGTGCCCGCGGCGTCCCATTTCACGAGTTCCCTGTCAAGCACCGGGTCTTCGCCCACGGTATAGTCCAGAATGTCGGGATCAACGTTCCCCGTTATGGTCTTTTCGACGTTTTTCATATATGCGCTCCAATCTTCCGTCTGCATCGTTAAGAAGCCCAGCAAGCCTTTCCCCGTCCTCACCGGCGGCAAGCGAGAGCAGGAACCTTATGTAGGCCTTCGAGACATCCTGCATCTCGTCGCCACGCCCAAGGGCGTATATCGGCAATTCGCGCGTCTTGAGGAACGCCGCCGCGCGGAGCAGCAGGTTCGTGCCGTTCTCCGCTATGGCATCCCGGAACGAACACGCAAAGCCATTCCCCGTCACCTTGACGCTGAACACCGGCGAATAGAGGAACAGTCGCGAGGAGAAGAAATCGAGCTCCCACAGGCCGCACGTCCCCGGCTCGATCACGGATCTGGCAAGGCGGGCAAGGCGCTCGTCCGAAGCGCGATCCTGCGCAATCGGATCCCTTTCCCCTGTCAGGAGCTCCGCAAGGCGACGCCCATCCCATTTCTCCTTCGCGAGCCTCCCAAGGAGCCTCTTCTCCATTATCCATCCGGCGATGTACCCCGGAAGGGCGGCGGCCCTGCCCTTGCCGACGCGCATATCCGTGCACAGTGCGGGGAAGAACGGCAGGCGGGCTTCGCTCCACAGGCGCAGCACGAGCCTTTCGTCCTCGCGTCGCGTCGCGTCGTCCTCGCAGCGGATGACGCCCTGCACCAGCCAATCGGGCAGATCCAGGCCCAGAAAGGACTTCGCTATCCCGAAGCGAAGCTCGTCAAGATCCGAATAGCCGGGACTCGGCAGGAATATCTTGAGTACCCTCGAACCGCTCTTCCTGGTCTCTTCGCGAACTATCACCCGCGTGTCGTTCGTGCGCCCGTCCATGGCATAGATCACAAGCCCTGGCTCCGCGACGCGCTCGCGCCTGATGCCGAACGCCTTGGACAGGGAATCGATGGTCTTGCCGGCGAACGCAAGTATCGGCAGGCGGAACCCCACCTCGTCCCGGGGATTGTCGTTCGCCACGACCCGGATGAATCCGTCGGAGCTCGCCGCGGATCTCGGGGCGACAGGGAAATCCGCGATGGCCGGCACCGCGGCCAACGCGACTGGCATGATGGCCAGGACGAACTTGATTGGGGAAGCCTCTATAGCCAAAACGGACGTTGATTATGCCTGGACGGACCGCGGATCAGCCGAAATACGCCTGGTATAGGGCGCGGACGGCCTTCACCCTGTCCTCGCTCTTGATCCCTATCATGAACGAGTATTCGCTGGCGCCCTGGTTCACCATCGAAATGTTGATGCCATGCTCGGCGAGCGCGGCCGTGGCCTTGGCGAGCATTCCCGTCGAGAACGCCATGCCCTCGCCTACGACCATGAGGATGGCGTAGTCGTGGGCGACAAGCACGGAGTCGGGCGAGAGCTCGCGCTTGATGCGCGCCACGACCCTGTTCTCGGTGGGCTTCGTGAACTTGTCGCTGCGGATCACCACGGATATCGAGTCGATGCCGCTCGGTATGTGCTCGTACGCGACGTGCTCCTCCTGGAGGATGTCGAGCAGGCGGTGGGTGAAGCCCACCTCGCGGTTCATGCAGTACTTGTCTATTATGATGTTGCAGAACCCGTCCGCGGCGGCGATCCCGGTCACGGTGCCGGGGATCACGCGGCGGGACTGCACGATCATCGTGCCGGGCTCGTTCGGGTGGTTGGTGTTGCGCACGTTTATCGGGATGCGCGCCTGGACCGCCGGGAATATGGCCTCGTCGTTGAACACGCCGAAGCCGGCGTACGCGAGCTCGCGCATCTCGCGATAGGTCATCGTGTCGATCCCCTCCTTGACCTCCGGCACTATGCGGGGGTCCACGGGATAGACATTGTCCACGTCCGTGAAGTTCTCGTAGACGTCCGCGCGTATCGCGGCCGCGAGGATGGAGCCGGTTATGTCCGATCCGCCACGCGGGAAGGTCGCAACCGTGCCGTCCTTGCGGTACCCGAAGAACCCGGGATATATCACGATGCCCTCGAAGTCGGAGAAGGCCTTGGCGAGCTTCCTGTAGGATTCGGGGTTGAGCGTGGCGTTGCCGGACTCCCCTTCGAGGATCATCCCCGTGTCGCGCGGGCTCGCGTAGCGGGCCTTCACTCCACGCTTCACGAACGCGGCGGCCACGATCTTGGCGGAGTTGTCCTCGCCCGCCGCCTTGAGCGTGTCCATGAACACGCCCGCATCCCTCTTCGGCAGGGCGAGCCGCGCCTTCAGGTCCCTCTCGATGTCCTTTACGATGTCGCCGCCAAGCTTGAGGTCCGCCGCGATGGAGGCGTAGCGCTCCAGGACGGCCTTCAGCGGCTTCGCGACGTCGCCCTTGCCGAGCGCGGCGTCGGCGAGGGCGATGAGCAGGTCCGTAACCTTCGTGTCCGACTTGCTGCGCTTGCCCGGCGCGCTGACCACGACCATGCGGCGCGTGGGGTCCGCCAGCACTATGTTGAGAACCTTGGTGATCTGTCCCGCATCCGCAAGACTCGAACCGCCGAATTTGCAAACCTTCATCCTGTTTCCTCTCGTTTCTGATTGCCAACGGATCGCAGATTATACCATATCGCCGCCCATAAGGGCGCGTCAAGGCGACGTCCGGGCGAAGTGGGACGGGGTGCACCCGGTTATTCCGCGAAAGGCCGTGGCGAAATGCTGGGGCGACGCGAACCCAAGCGAATCGGAGATCGCCCGGATGGACGCCTTTCCGCCGGAGAGGAGCCTCTGCGCCTTTCTCACCCGGCACGCGATGAGGTAGGCATGCGGCGGAAGCCCCGTGGTGCGCTTGAACGTCTCGGAAAACGACGACTGGGACATTCCGAGTCCAGCGGCCAGCTGCGGGATCCGATACTCTTCGCCGGGATGCTCGGCCATGCGCCTGGCAAGCTGCGTGAAGCGCTCCGGCGCCTTGGACGGAAGCATCCGCGCCGCCTCGACAACCGCCACCAGAAGGTCAAGCGCGGCGGCCTTCATCTTCGTCCGCCGGGCGGCATTCAGCGCATTCTCGTCATAGGCCGCAAAAAGCGTCTCGAAGGCGGCCTTCACGCGGCGCGTCGACTTGAACAGGCGTTTCGGAAGGTGGGTGATCGAACGCCCAAGCCATTCGCTTTCGGCCGGCGAAAGGCCGAGGACGCGCCGACCGGGCCTTGGAGGCGCGAAGAGGATGCGGTAGATCAGAAGCCCCTTCGGATTGTGCCGCATTCGATGCGGCTGCTTTGGCGTGGACACGAAGATGTTGCCGGGCAGGAACGGGTAGGTGCGCTCTTCCGTCTCGAACGCCAGGTTCCCGCGTACGCACAGGTTCACCTCGACGCCCTCCGGATGGACGTGGAAGTCTGTCCCCGGATGGATCATGTGGAAGTCGCTCATGCTGAGCACCGGGATGCAGTCAAGCCCCTCCTTCCGCAAGTCGAGGACGCGTCTGCCCGGCCTGTCCTGATATACGATGGCGTCGAAAATCATGCGGCCATTATACCAAAACGAAGCCCATCTCGTTCAGGAATCTTTTTTGCAGGATTACGCATCCTGTGTTTTGGCGCATGATACAATGCGCGGCATGGAGAAGATTATGAAAAGGAACGTTATTCTTGCCGGAGCAATGATGCTCTCCACAGTGGCTGGCGCCTTCGAGTGGAATTTCCCAAGGGGGAAGGACCCCGCGCTCAGGATCGCCAATGGGGCGGCATTCGACTTCCCGCAGGGGTTCAAGGCGACGCTGCGCTTCTCGGCCGACCTCGGCAGGGTGAGCCGCAAGACGCGCTTCGCCAACCTCTTCACGCACGGGCGCGACTTCAACGACGGCTACTCGGTGATGATCCGCAATGACGGCCACCTGCTCTTCTACGTCCTCGGGATGGTCCCGCAGTACTACGTCCACAGCGCCGTGCTCGAGTCGAACCGCGAGTATCTCCTCGAGATGTATCTCACGCCGTCCGCGCTCCGCGTCTTCATCGACGGGGCGGAGACGGGTTCGCTGCCCATCGCGACGCCGCTGAAGCACGCCGGGCGCGGAGCCCCGCTGCAGATCGGCTCGATGGGCGGCTACAGGTTCTCCGGCACGATCGCCTCGCTGACGCTGGAGGACATCTCAGGCGTCAAACTGCCGCTGGGCGGCCCGAAGCCGCGTCCTGCGGCGGCGCCGAAGGTACAGGCCCGCGCCGAGATCGAATGGGTGCGCCCAATCTGCGTCGAGAAGGACCGCTACATCGGCTGGCCGTCCGTCGCGCGCCTCCAGAGCGGCGACATCGTGGCCGTATTCTCCGGCGACCGCGACGCGCACGTCTGCCCCTACGGCAAGGTGCAGATGGTGCGCTCGACGGACGGCGGGCGCACGTGGACGCCGATGGCGAAGACCCCGATGTTCGGCCTGCCGCCCCACGTCATCGAGCTCGCGGACGGCAAGCTCGTCTGCGTCTACGGGCGGCGCTTCGCCGATCCGGGCTACGGCGAGTTCGCCTGCATCTCGGACGACGGCGGCCTCACCTGGGACGGCGCGAACGAGATCTCCCTCAGCCCGTCCTTCTGCGACGACCTCGGCTACCCCGCGACGTGCGTCCTGCCATCCGGCGACCTTCTGACCGTCTACTACCAGCGGCGGACGCCGGACGAGCGGCCCTGCCTCATGGCGACGAAGTGGCGCGTGACGCGGTAGCACGCAGTCATCGGCCTCCGCCCCGGGGCTCTGGCAAGACGGCTTCACGAACCGAAATCGAATTGAGAAAGGAAACAGCTCGATGAAAAAGACGACACTCCTCTGCGTGTGCGGCGTTGCCTCGTGGGCGGCCCGAGCCGCCCTGCCCGACCCGATCGCCTACTTCTCGTTCGACGAGATCAGGGACGGCGCCATCGCCGACCTGTCCGGGAACGGACGTACCCTGACGGTCGGCCCCGGATGCTCGCTCACGAACGACGCCGCTTCCGGCTCGGCCCTCTGGTTAGACGGAACTACATCGACCTACGCCACCTTCCAGTCGCCGGTGCTCAAGCAGCGGACGATCTCGCTCTGGTACAAGCGCTGCCACCAGCCCGGGCCCAACTTCGAGGAGAAGTACGGGACATCGGACAATAACTGCAGGATGCCGACGCTGATCGCGGGCCTCAGCAAGTTCAACCTGCGCTTCAACAACTCCTGGGCGAATTCGTCCGACCATTCCCTCGGCATCGGGAACCACGACCTCGTCGCCTACTACGGCGACAGCGCATACTACAGCGACTCCTACTTCTCATACAACAGGTATCCGCAGCTCTACCCCGAGAGGTGGACGCACCTCGCATGGGCGATCGAGGTGACGGATTCGGAATACGCGACCGAGGAGCAGGTCGGCGCTCACCGCGACACGTTCAACCTGCGCTTCTACGTGAACGGCGAGCTCTGGTTTTCGCGGGACGGCGCCGCGACGACGAACGCCTTCGCGGCGCAGACGACGATCCTCGGCAACAACGCGGTGAACGGATCTCGCCCATGCCGCGGCGCGGCGGCGGTGGACGCGGGCGGGGCTTCAGCCTCCAGCAGGTCGGGATCAACGGCTTCCAGGGCGTGCGCAACTACGACCTCCCGGACGGGACTACGATGGAGAGCCTCGCGGGGACGTGGTCGCACGTAGTGGCGTTCCTCAACCGGTACGAGACGGGGAAGTCGGAGTTCTACCTCAACGGGGTCAGGCTCGCGGAGAATCAGAGCCGAAGCATCGGCGTGAACTACGGCACGTTTACGGGCGACAAGGCGGCGTACAGCGGCCAGCCGTGCGGCGGGCGGTACAGCACGGAGCAGGTCATACTGCTCAACGTGAAGGAAGAGACGGCCGCGAACGTGAACAACGTCAACTACTGCGCGTCGAACGTCACGGCGAACGTGCGGTATGCGCGGCACTTCCCGGGGGCGGTGGACGA
>CAVFWS010000032.1:0-17618 GCA_963626295.1 Clostridium sp. CAG:138 | reverse complement strand
GCATCGCACGGAGTCTCCTCCTAGTTTTGTGACGTATTATACCATTTTTTTTTGGTGCAATCAATCAAACATAAGATTCATTTTTGTGAACGCCGCCGAATGCCGTCGAAACCATAAAGCCTGAAAATATGGTATAATCCACCGCCAACAAGGAGAATGCGGAATGAAGTCAGTCATTGTCAATGCCCATGTCATAAGCCCAGGAGTGGATCTGCCCGATGCGGCCATCGAGATCAAGGATGGCAGGATCGCAAAGGTGGCCAAAGTGGCGAAGCCCGCCAAGGGCGATTGGGTGTTTGACGCGAAGGGCGCGTATGTGGTGCCAGGATTCATCGATGTGCACCTGCACGGCGCCTGCGGGTATGACGTGTGCGACGCCACGCCGGAGGCGATAGGGAAGATCGCCGAGGCCAAGCTTGCCGAGGGCTGCACGTCGTTCCTGCCCACAACGCTCACGGTGGGGCACGACAACCTGATCGCCGCCGCGAAGGCGGTGGCCGCCTACCGCAGGAACCCCACGTTCTCGAAGGTCATAGGCATCCACCTTGAGGGCCCGTTCATCAACGTGAAGTGCTGTGGCGCGCAGAACCCGAAGTTCGTGCGCAAGCCAGACATGAAGGAGGTGCTCTCTATCGACAGGATCTCGCCGGTCAGGCAGATATCGTTCGCCCCGGAGCAGGAGGGCGGCGCGGCGTTCGCCGCAGCGTGCATCAGGCACGGGATCGTCCCGAGCTGCGGGCACACGGGCGCGACGTTCGCCGAGTTCATGCCGGCGTACAGGAAGGGGCTGCGCCACATGACGCACTTCTGCAACCAGATGACGAAGCTCCACCACCGCGAAATCGGGATGGTCGGCGCCGGCTTCCTCATCGAGGACCTGAACACCGAGGTCATATGCGACAGGATCCACCTCTGCGACGACATGCTCAGGCTTGTGTTCGCCCGCAGGAGCCTTGAGCACATCCAGATGATCACCGATTCCCTGCGCTGCTCCCACTGCAGGGATGGCTATGCCTTTGAAATGGGCGGGCTGAAGGTCGAGCTGAAGAATGGCGAGGCGCGGCTCGTCGAGGGCGGCAACCTTGCGGGGTCCACGCTGTGGATGAACCAGGGCCTGAAGAACCTCAGGGACGTGACCGGGCTTCCGCTGAAGGATCTCGTGCGCGTGACCTCCTGGAACCAGGCGATAGAGCAGGGACTGGGCGACCGGCTCGGCAAGGTCGAGAAGGGCTATGTCGCCGATCTTGCGGTGCTGGACCCGAAGTCGTTCAAGGTAAAGGCCGTGTTCCTTGACGGGGAACGCCGCATTTGATATCATTCGCGCTTCTTTTTGGAAGTGGAGTAAATTGAATGAACGTCGAACTCTTGAAGAAGGCCCACGAGCGAGTCCCCTCGGTGCCGGTTCTCGTAAACCTCATCTCTAAGCGCGTGAAGCAGCTCATCAACGGCGAGAAGCCGCTGGTGCGTCCGCTTTCCTCGGATGAGGAAAAGGTCGATACGGCGCTTCGCGAGGTTGCGGAGGGCAAGCTCATATCCGAGATTGACTTCGACGCGATCGCTCGCGCCGAGGATGCGAAGACGAGATGGGCGCAGCACGCTTCCACGCGCCCGATATTCGCTGACGACGAATAAGGCGTGGGCGAGAAGAGGCATACTCCGCCGGGCGATCTTGCCGTAAACCGCAGGGCCTGGCACGACTATACCGTACTCGACAGGGTCGAGTGCGGTATTCAGTTGACTGGCACGGAGGTGAAGGTGGTCCGCCATGGCGACGCGTCCCTCGCCGGGGCGTACGGGGCCGTGCTTGGCGGCGAACTGTTCGTATGCGCCATGCACATCCCGGTCTACGAGTTCGGCAATCGGTTCAACCATGATCCGAGGCGCAGCCGCAAGCTCCTTGCCCACGCCAGGGAAATCGAGTCCATGCGGCTCAAGACGGAGGCGAAGGGGCTCACGCTGATCCCGCTGAGGCTCTACCTGAAGCGGGGGCGCATAAAGCTTGAGCTTGGCGTATGTCGCGGCAAGGCGCTGCACGACAAGCGCGAAACCCTCAAGGCCAAGGCGCAGCGCCGCGACATCGAGCGCGGGGACTATTGACCCGTTGCTTGCCCTCCATGGGGCGTTTTGGTAAAATACCCCGCAAATTCAGAAAGGTCTGCTTACTCATGAAGATTGCAATCGGTGCCGATCACGGTGGTTACGAGCTCAAGGCCAGGCTGCTGGCCGCGTTCAGGGACTGTCAGGACATGGGATGCTACGATCCGGAGGCGTGCGACTACTCGGATTACGCCGATGACGTGGCCATTGCCGTAGCCAGAGGCGACGTCGATCTTGGCGTCCTCGTGTGCCGCACGGGGCTCGGCATGTCGATGGCCGCGAACCGTTTCCAGGGCATCCGGGCGGCGCTTTGCCGCACCGTGAAGGACGTCGAGACGGCGCGTCGCCACAACGGGGCGAACATCCTCTGCATCGGCGCGGACGTGACCGACGAGAAGTCCGCCCGCGACATGCTTACGGCGTTCATCTCCACCGGAGTGGACGATACGCCCCGCCACGCGCTTCGCCGCGCGAAGCGGCTCTCCGACTTCTCCCTCCTTGCGTCGGCAGACCCCGAGGTATGGGCCGCCATAGACGCGCAGGTTGTCCAGGAGGACACGGAGATCAACCTGATCGCATCGGAGAACACGTCGTCGCGCGCGGTTCGCCTCGCCGCCGGCAGCGTGCTCATGAACAAGTATGCCGAGGGATATCCGGGCAAGCGCTGGTATTCGGGATGCCTTCCCGTCGATGCCGCCGAGGAACTGGCCCGCAGGCGGGCGCGCGAGCTGTTCGGGGCGGAGCACGCGAACGTCCAGCCGCACTGCGGCAGCGCGGCGAACATGGCCGTGTATTTCGCGACGATCAGGCCGGGCGACACGATCATGTCCCTCTCGCTTGACCAGGGCGGACACCTTTCGCACGGCTCGCCCGTGAACTTCTCCGGCAAGATCTACAACATCGTGCCGTACACGGTTGACCGGGAGACCGAAATGCTCGACTACGACGCGCTTGAGCGCCAGGCCATGGAGGTCAAGCCGAAGATACTCCTCTCCGGCGCGAGCGCGTATCCGCGGGCGATCGACTTCAGGCGCATCCGCGAGATATGCGACAAGTGCGGGGCGATCATGATGGTCGACATGGCCCACATCGCCGGACTCGTCGCCGGCGGCGCCCACGAGTCGCCCGTCCCCTACGCCGATTTCGTCACCACGACCACGCACAAGACGCTTCGCGGCCCACGCGGCGGCCTCGTGCTGTGCAAGGCCCAGTACGCGAAGGCTCTCGACTCGGCGGTGTTCCCCGGCATGCAGGGCGGCCCGCTCGAGAACATAATCGCCGCAAAGGCCGTGTGCTTCCGCGAGTGGATGCAGCCCGAGATGAAGGACTACGCCGCGCAGATCGTCAGGAACTGCAAGGCCATGTGCAAGGCAGTGCAGGATCGCGGCTTCCGCATCGTGAGCGGCGGCACGGACAACCACCTCTTCCTGGTGGACGTGAAGGCGAAGGGCATGACGGGCAAGGAGGCGGCGGCGGCGCTTGACGCCGCCGGGATCGTCGTCAACAAGAACACGATCCCGTACGACACCGAATCCCCGTTCAAGACGAGCGGGATCCGCGTGGGCACCGCGTCCATAACGACGCGCGGGATGAAGGAGGCGGAGGCCGCCACCATCGGCGGATGGATTGCCGACATCCTCTCCGACATCTCCAACGCCGCCCTTCAGCAGAAGGTCAAGGCGGAAGCCGCAAGGCTCGTCGCCAATTTCCCGGTGCCGTGACGGTTGGCCTTGTCAGCCTTGGCTGCGCAAAGAACGCGGCGGATCTCGAGGTCCGGGCAGGCCGGCTCATCTCCGAGGGATGGACTCTTGCGTCCGACCCGGATCGGTGCGACACGCTGGTTGTGAACACCTGCGCGTTCATCGAGTCCGCCCGCGAAGAGGCCGAGCGTGAGATACGCAGGGCCATCTCGCTCAAACGCAAGGGACGGGTCGGGCGTGTCGTCGTGGCGGGGTGCTACCCGGAACGCTATCCAGGGCGCGCAAGCCGATTCCCGGGCGTGGATGCTTGGGAGGGCGTGCCAAAGAGGTTCGATTGCCAGCGTGTCCCCGGGCTGCGCTTTTCGGGGAAGGCTTTCGCTTACCTCAAGGTCGCGGAGGGCTGCGCGCACCGCTGTTCGTACTGCGCGATTCCCGGAATACGCGGCAAGTACCGCTCGCGTCCGCTCCGCGCGATCCTCAGGGAGGCCCGCGACTTCGTCCGCACGGGCGTGAAGGAGCTGAATGTGATCGCGCAGGACCCCATGCTCTATGGCGTGGATCTGCGAGGCGGGGACAGGGTGGACATCGTTACGCTACTCAAGGCGCTCGATCGAATGCGCGGGGATTTCCGTGTGCGCGTGCTTTATTCGTACCCAAGCGAGATCACGGACGGATTCCTCGAATGGATGTGCACGAGTCCAAGGGCCGTGAGGTATGTTGACGTTCCGCTCCAGCACACCGATCCTTCGGTATTGAAGGCGATGGCGCGTGGCGGCGCCGTGAAGGCGACGCTCGAAGCGGCGGAGAGGATACGTGCCGCCGTGCCTGGGGTGACGCTTCGCACTACGGTTATGACGGGCTTTCCGGGGGAGACCGCCGAGAGTTTCGTGAGGCTTCTCGCGGACGTGAAGCGCATGCGGTTCGACCACCTTGGAGTGTTCGCCTATTCGCCCGAAGAAGGCACTCCGGCGGCGAAGATGCCGGGACGTCCGCCGATGAAGGTCGCCGAGGCCCGCGCACTCAGGGTAATGTCCGCGCAGAAGGCCATCTGGGGAAGGAAGGCAAAGGCGATGGTAGGGCATGTGATGTCGGCGCTCGTCGTCGCCCCCAGGGTCGCCCGGCTGGAAAGCCAGGCGCCGGACGTCGATGGCGTGGTGAGGCTCGACCGCGACGGCCGTGTCGGCGAATTCGCCTCGGTCCGCATCGTTGGCGTAAACGGATATGACCTTGCGGGCGAGCTGGTCATCTGAGCGCGAAGGGGGCGATGTCCAGCGCTGAACAACGGATTTCGGTACGCGAGTTTTTCAATGGAGTCATCAAGATGAGAGCGAAAATCGAAATGTGTCTGGCGTTTGCGGTGTGCGTGATGTGCATTGCGGCGATGGCGGCAACCGGGTCGCCGAAGTACGTGTTCCTGTTCATCGGCGACGGGATGTCCATGCCGCAGCGCATGATGGCCGAGGAGTTCGCCATCAAGACGGGGTATGGCGAACTGGCGATGAACCGTCTGCCGTACCAGGCGAGTACGCGCACGAAATCGGCAAACTCGATAATAACCGATTCCGCCGCCGCCGCGACCGCCATCGCGTGCGGGGCCAAGACCGCCAACGGGATGCTCGGCCTGCTCCCGGACGGCGCCAGGCTCGAGTCCATGGCCGAGGTCGCGAAGCGGAGCGGACGCAAGGTCGCGATCCTCACCACTACCACGATATCCCATGCGACGCCGGCGGGGTTCTACGCGCACCGCAAGAGCAGGGGCGAGACGTACCGCATCGGGCTTGACCTTGTGGCGAGCGGGTTCGACTACTTCGCGGGCGGCGGATTCGACCGCAAGGAGAACGACGTGAAGGATTCCCAGTATCGCGGGAACATCTACGACCTTGCCCGCGCCGCCGGCTACACCGTCGCGACGAACGTCGCGGACTGGGCGGCGCTTCGCCAGGGCGCAAAGGCCCTCTGCACGTTCAGGCCGAACCATCTCGGGTACGTGATAGACCGCAATCCGGACGTCCCGACCCTCGCCGAAATGCTCAGGAAGGGCATAGAGGTGGTGGACAACCCGGCCGGATTCTTCGTCATGTGCGAGGGCGGCGTGATCGACTGGGCCGGGCACGCCAACGACGCGGCGACGAACCTGCGCGAGGCCATTGCGCTCAACGACGCGGTCAAGGTCGCGCTCGAGTTCGCCGACAGCCATCCGGACGACACGCTCGTGATCACGACCGGGGACCACGAGACTGGCGGCCTCTCGATGGGCTTCGCCGGCACGGGCGGCATGTTCCACGTGGAGAGGCTTGCCGGACAGAATGCGTCCAACGAGAATTTCTCCAACAACGTGGTCAAGAAGATGCTGATGGGGAACATCGACGTGGGCTTCGAGTCCGTGGTCCCGGAGGTCGAGAAGTCGTACGGCCTTTCCTTCTCCGGCGACGCGAATGGCCCGATGCGGGTCTCCGACGCGGAGGAGAGGATGCTCAGGGACGCCTTCGAGAGGGACCGCGAGCGCATGAGGGCCCACATGGCGGACACCACGGCGCATGACGTCGGAAGGCGCTATGGGTTCGCGACGGCCGTGTGCCAGGTGCTTGCCGCCCATGCCGGAATAGGCTGGAGTTCGGGGAACCACACCGCGCTCCCCACCCTCACCACGGCTCGCGGACGCAGGGCCGACATCCTCGTGGGGATGACGGAGAACACGGACATCGGGAACCGCCTCAAGGAACTGCTCAAGAAGTAGGGGCGGGGCAATGCCGATGCGCCGCAGAGACGCGATTCCGGCGGTGGCGCTCGTCGCGCTCTGCGTGGCGATGTGGTTCATCCCTCCCGTGCGTCCCATAGCCTACGACGGAGGAACGCCGTTGCGGGCGCGTGTGGTCGCCGTCGACGACAGCGCGATAACCCTCACCGGCCTTGTCGAATACGGCACGCAGAACCTTGAGGTGGAGATCCTCGACGGGGATGCGTCCGGGAGGCGCTTCCGCGCGTCGAACGAGTTGCGCGCGCAGCTCGAGCTGGACAAGAAGTTCCGCGTTGGCGACACCGCGCTGGTCACTTGGCCGACCGGCGGCGCGAAGGATGGAGAGGTGCTTGTCGCCCGCGACCATTGGCGGCTCGGCTGGGCCGCGCTGCTGTTCGGCGCGTTCTGCCTTCTGCTCGTGCTGTTCGGAGGCTGGACCGGGGCCAAGGCCCTGTTCAGCTTCGTGTTCAGCTGCTTCGCGGTGTGGAAGCTTCTCATACCCCTCTGCCTTGGCGGATGGAGCCCCACGCTCGTGTCGTTCGTGACCGTATCGGCATTGACTGCCGTGATAATGTACCTCGTGGCCGGATTCACGCGACGGGGCGTGGGCGCCTTCCTCGGCGCGATGCTGGGGGTGCTCTCGTCGCTGGCCCTTGCCATGTTCTTCACGAAGGTGATGCACGTGACGGGGGCGACGATGCCGTTCGCGCAGTCCCTCATGTATTCCGGCTATCCCGACCTGAACCTTGCGGACATCTTCTCCGGCGCGGTGATACTCGCGTCGTCCGGCGCCCTGATGGATCTCGCGATGGACATCGCCGCCGGGGTCGACGAGGTGGCGTGGCACAGTCCGCGGCTTCCGTTCCGCGAACTCTTCCTCAGCGGCCTGCGCATCGGGAGGTCGGTGGTCGGCACGATGACGACCACGCTGCTCCTCGCGTACTCCGGCGGATACCTGACCCTCCTCATGGTCTTTGCCGCGCAGGGCACCTCGCCGGTGGCGTTCCTCAACTCCACGCTCGTCTCGGCGGAGATGGTGAAGACGCTTGTCGGTTCCTTCGGCCTCGTGCTTGTCGCGCCGTTCACGGCCCTTGTCGCCGCAGCCCTTGCCCATCATGATTCCAGCGGGACGAACCCTGCCTGAGGGTGCGTAGTCATCCAGCTGTCTTGCGCACCTGTCATTGTGGTATAATTACCGCCAATGAAAAGGAATGGAATCGTCGGCATAATCTCTCTTGCGATAGGGCTTGCGGCTTCTGCCCCCGGAAGCGTCCGGGCCGATTCCGAGCCCATGCCCGAGACGGACGGTGAGATATGGAACCGCGGCGTGGACCTGTATCGCGCTGGCGACATGACCAACGCCATTGCCGTATTGAAGCCCCTAATGCTATCGAAGACGCATGGCGTGAGGGCGTCGGAGCTTGTCGGTGCGATAGAGTTCGAGCGTGGGCGGGAGCATTTGGGTGAAAGCCCGGAAGAGGCCCTTCGGTCCATCGAGAGCGCTGCCACGGATCTTCAGGCGGCGCTTCGCTCCAGTCCGGACGATGCCCGGATGGGCCGCAATTTCGCAAGGGCCGCGGACCGGTTGCCTGAGCTGCGCGAACAGGCGCGCATAGAGAAGGCATTGAAGGAGTTCGGCCAGCAGGATCCATCGGGCCTGCTTGGCTCGGGCGTGCGCGAGGCCCGTTCGATCATGGTTGAGTTCCCTGTCGCGCTGACCAATGACGCGCGGGCCGCAGTGTCCAGGTGCGAAGCGATGGCACGGCGCGTCGAGCGGTTGGGCGACATGTGGATTGCGCTCAAAAAGGGCGTGGCGCAGTCGGTCACCAACGAGCAGCAGGCCATGACCATAACGGCGCAGGTCGACGAGGCCCGTGCGGCCACGGATTCCGCCGCGAAGTCGCTCGCGGATCTCGATCCTTCGGCGCAGTCGAGCCTTGCCAAGGCGGAGTCGTCGCTGACGCGATTCTGGAAACTCGCCATCCTGCCGCCGGAGGCATGCGACGAGGCAATCCTATCCCAGACCAATTCACTTGTCAGGGCGGACACGATAAACGGCCGGGACTGGCAGAGGGAATCCCTCGAATACATGCACGCGTTCCGCGCCAAGTTCGGGCAATGGGCCCAGATGTACGGGCAAAGGGCGCAGTCCGACACGAACATGCCGCCGTTCACGGCCGAGGCGCAGGCGGAGATAAGGAAGCTCGCGGACGAATCCATCAGGCTGCAGGAGGAGCTTGCCGCTGACGGCGAACGGCTGTCGAAGGCCAAGCCGGAACGGCGTGGGGGAGGCCGGGCGGCAGATCATGCGGCAAAGGAATTCCGCGTGCTTGAGAAGCTGAACAGGATACGGGAGCTGTTGCCGAAGGACAAGAATGGCGGCGGGCAGAACCAGCAGCAGGGCGGGGCGCAGAACCAGAGCCAGGGCAATGGTCAGCAGAATCAGGACAAGGATGACGGCAAGGACGGGGACCGGCAGGATAAGGGCCAGGACCGGCAAGACAATGGCGACGAGCCACAGGATGGCGAGCAGAACCAGGGGCAGGACAAGAATGGCGAGAATGGGCAGGAGCCCCCTCGTGACGGGCAGGACGAACAGCCTTCCGGGGCGGACGGCAAGGATGACCGACAGGTGGAGGACGTGCTGCGCAAGGCGCAGGAGCGCAGCGATCAGCATGAGGCGGACAAGAAGGCCCGCATGAGGAACATGCCGCTCCCGTCAAACGACCGCGATTGGTGATGGTGCAAGATGCTTAGGTCCAAGTTGTTTTTTGCGGCAATCCTCATCGCTTCGCTCTGTCAGGCCTCTGACATCGCGGTGGTGGCGCCGAAGTCTGGATTCGGCCTTAGCCTTGGTCGGCACATTGTGCGCTGGCTCGGGCAACACGACATCCAGGCGGACCTTGTAGACGAGAATGCCGCTGGCGCGGGATTGTCCGGGAAGCGCCTGGCATACCTGATAATGCCGAAGGATGCCCATTATGCGGCTTTGTCCACATTTGCGCGTGGCGGCGGGAGGATGCTTGCGTTCTATTCCGATTCCGCAAAGGTCGCCTCGCTGTTCGGGGTTAAGCTGGGCGCATACAGGAAAGCAGACGGATCAGGGGCTTTCTCGAAGATATCGTTCGGCAAGACCGCCCCACCCGGCGCTCCGGCGGAGATCGTGCAGAGTTCCGCGAACATCTTTTGCGCGTACGCCGTGCCGGGGAAGTCCCGCGTGATCGCGACGTGGCTGGACAGGGCCGGACGCTCGACGGGCGAGGCGGCCGTAATCGCATCGAATGCCGGCTGGTGGATGACGCATGTCCTGCTTGCCGATGGCGACGAGAGGGCAAAGTCGCAATTCCTTGCGTCCGTCGCCGGCATGAGCGTTCCCGGCGCCTGGAGCCACAAGGCCTTCCTGGCGAAGCGCAAGGCCGAACAGGAGGGCGATCGCCGCTATGCGCTTGCGCAGAGTCCACGGGCCGGCGAGGTCCGCGCGGTGTGGGAGCATTCGGGGCAGGGCCTTTATCCGGGGGATTGGACGAGGACTTTCCGCGAACTCCAGAGATATGGCATCACGGACATTTTCGTCAATGTGGCAGGCGCGTCATTCGCGCATTACCCGTCAAAGGTCCTGCCCCAGAGCCAGACGTGTGCGCAGCAGGGCGATCAGCTTGCCGCATGTCTGCGGGCTTCCGCCGGCACGGGCATTCGGGTGCACGCGTGGATAATGTGCTTCAACGGGACGAGGGGGACGTCCTCTCGGCTTGAGGCATTCGCGAAACGGGGTTGGCGGCTGAAGGACAGGAAGGGGCGGCTTACGGAATACCTCGATCCGTCCAATGCGAGCCTCAGGGAGTATCTGCTTTCCGCGATCGATGAGCTCACGGGCCGCTATGCCGTGCAGGGTGTGCATCTCGATTTCGTCCGCTGGTACGAGGGCTCTAAGCTGCCGCCTGATGCGGCGAGGCAAGTCGGCAGTTTCGTGGCGCAGGCGAGAGGCCGGGTGAAGAGGGTTCGGCCCTCTGCCATTTTCACGACGGCCGTGTTCGGGAAGTATCCAAGCTGCGTGGGCGCGGTTGGCCAGGACTGGGAGAGCTGGCTCGATGCGGGCATTGTGGACTGGATAGTGGCCATGAACTATCTTGAGGACAACGCCAAGTATGCGGCTTGCGTTCGGCAGCAGTGCCGCACCCCCGCCCATGCAAAGCGGATAGTCTCCGGCATTGGCGTGACCGCGATCGAATCCCGGCTTGGCGTGCGGCAGGTGATAGACCAGGTGAAGATCGCCCGCCAGAACGGCGCCGCCGGCGTTGCGTTCTTCGATTTGGACTACACTCTTGTCAACGACATCCTGCCGTACTTGCGCATAGGCCTGTTCAGGTAGGCCGGGCGCATGGACGACTGCTATCAATGTGGAGGGCAACAAATGAGAGACTACGGAAAAACGGTTGAGGCATTGCGACGCCGCGGATACGACGCGACTTTCGCGGCGACCAGGGCGGATGCCGCCGCCATCGTCATGAAGGAGGCCGAGACGGCCAGGTCTGTCGGTTGGGGCGGATCCGAGAGCGTGAAGGCTCTGGGGGTGTGCGAGTCGCTTCTGGCCTCGGGCAAGGAGATTTGCGACCACCAGACCATTATGGATCTGTTCCTTCTGTCCGCCAACGCGATTACGGAAGATGGCGTGATCGTGAACATCGACGGCACCGGCAATCGCGTTGCGGCGTCCATCTATGGGCCGAAGCGCGTCGTTTACGTGATAGGCAGGAACAAGATAGTCGCCGGGGGTGTGCTGGAGGCCATTGGCCGCGCGAAGCGGTGTGCGTGCGGACCGAACTGCCGCAGGCTCGGCAAGCGAACGCCATGCGCGGAGGCGAACCTTTGCGCCGACTGCAGCTCCCCGGACCGCATCTGCAAGGTGACGGCCATATTCGACAGGTGCCCATCCCGTACGTCGACGCTCGTCATGCTTGTGGATGAGGACTTGGGCTATTGACGAGGATGGCGATTAGGACTTGTGCGCCGCAATCACGAGAATTCCCTGTCAGAAAACGTGGGCAGGTTGCCCTATGCACTTCGTAAGGCAAATCTGCCGCAATAAGGAAAGGAAAATGAGATGAACAAGAAACATACTGTTGCAGTTGCTGTCGCAACGATTCTGTGCGCCGGAGTGTGCATGGCCCGCCCCGGCGGCCCTGGCGGCCCCGGTCCCGGCCCCGGCGGCCGTCCTGCCCCGGGGATGCGCGGAGGTCCTGGTGGCGGCGGACACCGTCCGCCACCACCACCGCGCCATCATCATGGCGATAGTTTCTGGGGACGGGGCGGGCGCAACTTCTGGCCCGGTTTTGTGGGTGGCTTTGTGGGAGGCGCGGTCGCCAGCGCGATCGTCGAGCCCGCGCCGGTCGTAGTGACTACGCCTGCGGTAGTGGCCACGCCAACCGTCGTCACGCAGCCGGTGGTCGTCCAGCAGCCTGTCGTTGTGGCGCCCGTCACGCAAGTCCAGAACGTCTGGGTCGAGGGGCGCTATGTCGATCAGGTCCAGGCGAACGGCGCGGTGATCCGCGTATGGCAGCCCGGCCACTACGAGCAAAGGACGATCACCGTCCAATGACCGCATCCGTGTGTGGCCAAACGTTTCGCCGAATTGTGCTATAATGGGCGCAAAGGGAGATTCCAGAATGAACAGAAGAGAGTTTATCGCAGGTGCGGCACTTGTCGGCGCGGGAGTCGCCTCGGGTTGCGCCAATGCGGGCGGGGCGGCACGCCAGTGCGGTTGCGGCCCTGCCCTGAGGCTATGCCTCCAGTGGGGGACGATACCGGTTGCGGACGACATGAACGCGAAGCTTGACTACCTGGAATCCAACGGGTATTCCGCCGTCGAGATACCCACCGGGAAAAATGGCGAATGGGTGCTCGAAAAGGGCGAGGCGTTCGGCAAGGCAATGGCGGGGCGCAGGCTCTCTTGCGCCACCGCCTGCGGGCCAAGCCGCTTTGACTATGCCGACAGCAGGCAGAACGATGCCGAGGTCGCCAAGTTCCTCCCATTGCTCGAGATCCTTGGCGGACTGAAGTCCACCGGGCTCATAATCTGCCCGGCGCGGGCGGAGCCAGAGGTGGGGCTCAAGGAGCTGCGCGAGGATTTCGTCACGAACACCGGCCGGCGGCTTGCCGAGAAGGCGGCGAAATGCGGAACGGCGATAGTGCTTGAGCCGCTACAGCGCAAGGAGACGCCTTTCCTGCGCCAGGTGTCCGATGGCGCGAAGATGGCGCAGGAGATAGGCCCTGGGTGCAAGGTGATGGCGGACCTGTGGCACATGACGTGGGAGGAGGCAAATGACCGGGCTGCGGTCATTGCCGCCGGCGACCTTCTCGCCCACGTCCACATAGCCTCGCGCAAGAACCGCAGGATACCGGGATCGGATGGTGCCGCCGACGACTACCGCCTTGCATTCCGTGGCCTGAAGGAGATCGGCTATAAGGGCGCAGTGTCGCTTGAGGCCGGATGGGTGCCGAAGGGGAAGGACGCGAAGGGCAAGCCGATATTGCCCGATCTCGCGGAGCGCCACCAGATTTTGACGAGAATGTGCGAACTGCTGCGCAGGCAGTGGGCGGAATGCTAACAACAAGAAAGGAAAATGTACGGATGAACAGGAGGACGTTCCTCAAGTCGGGTTCGGTGTTTGCGGCGGCGGGCATGGCCGGCTGTACGGGTGTGGCCGGACTGGCGGCAGGCAAGAAGGAGATAGGGGTGGCGGTCGTCGGCTGCGGCGGACGCGGCACAGGAGGCATGTGGAAGCCCGCCAATGCCCAGGACTTCTACAAGTTTGGCGCGCTCGGCAACATGCTGCAGGCGGCGGAGATCCTCCGCAAGGAAGGCGTTGACGTCACCGTAAAGCCGGTGGCGTTCGCGGACTATTTCCTGAAGAAGGCCGAATTCGCGGCGGAGAAGTTTGGCGTTGACAGGAAATTCGCGTTTGGCGGCGCCAATGGCTACAAGAAGGCCATCGAGATGCCCGGCGTCGACGTCGTGATATTGACTACGCCGCTGAACTTCCGCCCCATCCACACCATGGCCGCCGTAAATGCCGGCAAGCACGTGTTCGCGGAGAAGGGCGTGGCCGTAGATGCGCCTGGCGTTCGCCTGATGATGGAGGCCTCGCGCATCGCCGCGGAGAAGAAGCTGTCGGTCGTGTGCGGAACGCAAAGGCGGCACCAGCGCGGATACCTCCTTCAGAAGAAGGCTCTTGACGAGGGTGTGCTCAGTCCCATCCTTGGCGGGGAGGTGTACTGGAATGGCAGTGTGCCGTGGGTGCGCGCGCGCACCCCGGAGATGTCCAACAAGGACTACCTCTGCAACAACTGGCTGAACTTCACGGAGCTTTCCGGCGACCACATCTGCGAGCAGCACGTCCACAACATCGATGTCGCGAACTGGTTCATCGGACGCTTCCCAAAGACCGCCCTGGCGTTCGGAGGCCGCATGCGCCGCGTATCGGGGAACCAGTACGACTTCTTCTCCGCGGACCTCGACTACGGAGAGGGAGTGCACATACACTCCATGTGCCGCCAGATCAGCGACTGCAAGAACGACGTGCGGGAGTTCTTCCGTACGGCCAGGGAGACGATAGCCGGCGGACAGGTCGCAAAGACTGTTGGCGGCAAGAAGATCGAGCTTGCCGGCGATTTCGCCGACGTGAACCCGTACGTGCAGGAGCATGTAGATCTCATGAAGAGCATTCTTGGGGCCGGGCCGTACCTCAACGAGGGCAAGGATTGCGCGCTGTCCACCGCGTGCGGCGTGATGATCAGGCTTTCGGCATACACGGGCCAGATGGTCTCGATGGCGGACATCCTGCGCAACGCGTCGTCCCCGTTCTACGGCCTCGAGTGCAAGCCAACGCCTGCGGACTTCGAGAAGGACGGCGACGTTCCGATGCCGGAATACGGCGACGACAGGTTCCCATTGCCCGGCAAGCCCTGGGAAACCAAGAAGGCCTGATCTGCACGGAGCCAGCCATGCCTGACAGGGTCGTACTCGCCGGCAACATAATAGTAGACAACGTAAAGACCATCACCGCGTGGCCTGAAAGGGGGATGCTCGTGCCGATCACGTCGGTGCGCAGATCCCCCGGCGGCTCCGTCTCCAACAGCGGCATTGACCTCAAGAGGCTTGATCCGTCGATTGACGTCGCCGCCGTCGGCAAGGTTGGGGCTGACGATGCGGGCGACTTCGTGGCTGGATTCCTGCGCGAGAACGGGCTTGACGTCTCCGGTGTGCGGAAAGTCGATGGAGTCCCCACGTCGTTTACGGACGTGATGACGGTAGAGTCGACCGGCGAGCGGACGTTCTTCAACATGCATGGGGCAGACTCCAGGCTCACGCCTGACGACATAGATCCGGCCGCGCTTGGCTGTGGCCTGTTCCATCTTGGATACCTGCTTCTGCTTGACGGCCTCGATGCGGAGGATGAGGAGTTCGGGACAAAGGCGGCCCGACTTCTCGCAAAGGTGCGGGCGGCCGGGATAAAGACTTCCGTGGATATCGTCAGCGAACAGTCCGCCCGCTTTGCCCGCGTGGTGAGGCCGTCGCTGAGGCACTGCGACTATGTGGTGATAAACGAGGTGGAGGGGGCTAACGCCACCGGCCTTCCCGCCGGCTGCGAGGACGGCAAGGCTTCCGTCCCGTGCTTGCGCCGCATTTGCGAAGGCCTGTTCGGCCTTGGGGTGAAGGAGCAGGTGGTGGTGCATTCCCCGGAACTGAGCGTATCCCTCGACAAGTCAGGGAACTTTACGGCCGTGCCGTCGCTCGATCTCCCGAAGGGATGGATAAGGGGGTCTGTCGGGGCCGGGGACGCCTTCTGCGCCGGAATGCTCTATTCGTTCGTGAGGGGGATGTCTGCCGAAGAGGGGATGAGGCTTGCGTCGTGCGCGGCGGCGATGAACCTTTCCGCAGGGGATTCCGTGTCGGCTGCGCGTTCCCTTTCCGACACCATGGAGCTTGACGCGCGCTTTCCCCGCAAGCCTCTCCGCACTTGATTTGAAGGCCTGTATTTCGTACAATATGCGCCATGAAGCGAAAACTAAAATTCAAGCGTATCTTGCTTAAGCTCTCCGGCGAGGTGCTCGCCAATCGCGAGACCGGGGAATGCATCGACCCCAAGCGACTCGCGTTCATGGCCGAGCGCGTCAGAAAGATCCACAGGCTTGGCTGCGAAGTTGGGATTGTGCTTGGCGGCGGCAACATCTTCCGTGGGCTTTCAGGCTCGGCGAAGGGCGTCAACCGCGTAACCGGCGATTCGATGGGGATGCTCGCGACAATCATAAACGGCCTTGCGATGATGAACGCCCTTGAGTCCATTGGCGTCCCGACCCGTGTGATGACGGCAATCGAGATGCCGAAGCTGGCGGAGCCGTTCATACAGCGGAAGGCGATACGCCACTTCGAGAAGGGGCGCGTGTGCATATTTGCGGGTGGCACCGGCAACCCGTACTTCTCCACGGATTCGGCGGCTGCGCTGCGGGCCAGCGAAATCGGTGCGGATGCGCTATTGAAGGCCACCAAGGTGGATGGGATATACACGGCCGACCCGATGAAGGATCCCAAGGCGAAGAAGTATGGCTCCCTCAGGTACGAGACGGCCATCGAGAAGCGGCTCAAGGTCATGGATTCCGCCGCTTTCGCGCTTTGCATGGATAACGACATCCCGATAGTCGTGTTCGACTTCTTCGACGGAAACGCCCTTGAGCGCGTCGTAAAGGGCGAGGCCGTCGGCACTCTCGTTACGGACAAGTAGTCAAGGAGCATTGATATGGATCTTGCTGGGCAGATGAACAAGGTCGCCGCGCAGTCTGAACTGGTGGCCAGGATACGCGAAGAGGTTGGCAAGGTTATCGTTGGGCAGGAAAGGCTGATCGACCGTCTGGTGCTTGCGCTGATAACAGACGGCCACATTCTGCTTGAGGGCGTCCCCGGCCTTGCGAAGACCCTGAGCGTGAACACGCTGGCGAAGGCGCTCGGCCTTGACTTCAGGCGCATCTCATTTACGCCGGACCTCCTGCCTGCCGACGTGGTCGGCACGCTCGTCTACTCGCCGAAGACGGGCGAGTTCACGCCGAAGAAGGGCCCGGTATTCACGAACCTCCTTCTTGCGGACGAGATCAACCGCGCCCCGGCGAAGGTGCAGTCCGCGCTCCTGGAATCGATGCAGGAGCGGCAGGTCACGATCGGCGACGAGACCTACAGGCTGCCGCAGCCGTTCCTCGTCCTCGCGACGCAGAACCCGATCGAGCAGGAGGGGACGTATCCGCTCCCGGAGGCGCAGGTCGACCGCTTCATGTTCAAGTGCCTCGTCGAGACGCCGTCGAAGGCGGACGAGCGGCGGATCATGCAGCGCTTCGCGGAGAACGCGGCGCCGCCGGAGGCGAAGGCGGTCTGTGCGCCGGACGACGTCGCGACCCTGCGCGCGACGCTGAAGGAGGTGTATTGCGACGAGAAGGTCGGCGACTACATCCTCGACATAGTGTTCAAGACCCGCGAGGCGAGCGAAATGATCCAGATCGGCGCCTCGCCCCGCGCCACGCTTGCGCTGAACAAGGCGGCGCGCGCGAATGCTCTTGTGCATGGTCGCGCCTACGCGACGCCGCAGGACGTGAAGGAAATCGTCCACGACGTCCTCCGCCACCGCATCCTCCTCACCTACGAGGCGGAGGCCGAGGGCATCACGTCCGACAAGATCATCGACAAGATCCTCTCCGAAGTCCCCGTGCCGTGAAAGGGCGGATGCCGAACACTGTCCTGGTCGGGACGTATCGGCCGGAGAACGCGGCGTGGATCCGCGAGAGGCGACTCTACAACTTGCCGATCGCCGCGGCTTCTGCCATGGGGTCTGACCCCATTGACGGAAACATGTTGAAAACTCGGGCGGGGGAGGCGTATGGGCGGTTCAGGTCGGTCGTGCTGTATGCCGGGGATGCGCCGGCGATGGCTTATGCGGCGTCGTTCCGCGAGGTCGTCGACGGCGCGTGGCTGAAGGCGAACGGCTACGCGGTCGCGAAGGCGCCGCACGCCACGCGCTATGCGCTCTTCGCGCTCGGCGAGA
>CAVFWS010000031.1:0-17709 GCA_963626295.1 Clostridium sp. CAG:138 | reverse complement strand
GGAACTCGCGCGCCTCCGTCTCGGCCGTGCCGGTCATGCCGGCGAGCTTCTCGTAAAGGCGGAAGTAGTTCTGGATCGTTATCGTCGCGAGCGTCTGGCTCTCCTTCTCGATCTCCACGGACTCCTTTGCCTCGACAGCCTGGTGCAGCCCGTCAGACCAGCGGCGGCCCGGCAGGATTCGCCCGGTGAACTCGTCCACGATGTACACGTGGTTGTCCTGGACGACATAGTCCACATCCCGCTCATACAGGCAGTACGCGCGGAGGAGCTGGTCCACTACGTGCACACGCTGCGACCGCTCCATGAACGATGCCTGTATCGAGCTTTTCCGCTCTATGCGCTCCTGCTCGGAGAGCGCCTTGTCCCCGTCGATCTCGCTCATTGCGCTCGCGAGGTCGGGGATGACGAACATCTTCGGGTCCCTTGGGTTCATCTTGTCGCATCCGAGGTCGGTCAGGGCCACCTCGCGGGTGCGCTCGTCGATCGTGAAGTAGAGCTTCTCGCGAAGCTCAATCCCCTCCTGCTTCCTCATCTCGGAGAGCATCTGCATCTCGACGTCCTCGTGGAGCTTGCGCACGTTGGGATCCTCGAACATGTGGAGCATCTGCTTGTGCTTCGGCATCGAGTGGTACACCTGGTATATCCTGCGCTTGCACTCCTCCGTGTCGCCGGCGGCAAGGGCCTTCTTCGCCTGCGCGACAAGCTCGTTGCACTGCTGCGTCTGCACCCGGACGATCGACTCCACGAGCGGCTTCAGCTCATTGTACTGGGCACTGGTGGATACCGTGGCCGGGCCGGATATGATGAGCGGCGTCCTCGCCTCGTCTATGAGGATGGAGTCCACCTCGTCGACGATGGCGAAGTTGTGTCCGCTCTGCACGACCTGCTCAGGCTGCACGGCCATGCCGTTGTCGCGCAGGTAGTCGAACCCGAACTCCGAGTTCGTCCCGTACGTTATGTCGCAATTGTACTGTTCCCTGCGCTGCGCCGAATCCATCGAGTTCTGTATGCATCCGACGGTAAGGCCGAGGTACCTGTACAGGTGCCCCATCCACGACGCATCGCGGAGCGCGAGGTAGTCGTTCACGGTGACGAGCTGCACGTTCTTCCCGGTGAGCGCGTTGAGGTACAGCGGAAGCGTGGCCACGAGCGTCTTCCCCTCGCCCGTCTGCATCTCGGCGATCTTGCCCTGATGCAGCACTATGCCGCCGATGAGCTGGCAGTCGAACGGCACCATGTCCCAGACCAGGGTGTGCCCGCATACCTCTTCGCTCGTCCCTACGAGATGGCGGCAGGCGTTCTTCACAAGGGCGAATGCCTCTGGCAGTATGTCGTCCAGCGATTCGCCGTCCGCGACGCGCCTCTTGAATTCCGCAGTCATGCGGGGGAAGTCCTCGTCGGAGAATCCCTTTGCCTGGTATCCCTCTTCAATCTGGTTGATCCTGGCCACGATCGGCTTGAGCTTCTTGAGTTCACGGGCATTCTTGGTGCCAAGGATCATCTTGATTATGTTCATTTTGCGTTGCCTTCCAGCATGTTGAGCAATTCTGCCACGAGCATCCCCGACTTGAGCAGGGACTCCTCGCTTATCTTGTCCAGCGTATCGTTCACAGTATGCCAATAGTCGTTCTTGCCCGGGGCAGAGCCATAGTCGAAATCAATGAGGTTCACGGCGGGACACCCCGCATCGAGGAAAACCGCGAAATCGTCTTTTACGGTGTCCCGCCCCTGGGATACAAGGCCGTCAAGCCCCGCGCGCCTTGCCGCCGCGAACACCGCGTCCTGCAGCTGCACCGTGCCGTTGGCCGGCATCCGGATGTGAAGGTCCCTGTCGCCAAGCATGTCAAGGCCGATCACCGCCTTGATGGCGCGGGACTTATTCCTGAACACCTCCACGGCCCGCCTCGCGCCCTGCAATCCGTCGTTCTTCGCGTACGACACGCGGCACTCCTCCGCGTCAGTCCATATGAGGGCGATGTTGTCCCGTTGCGCGCCGGCCCTGCGTATGGCACCAACGAGCGCGACAAGGAGGCCGCTCGTGGAAGCCCCGTCATTCGCGCCCTGGAAACCCTTGCCTATGTTCGGCGGCGTGTCGAAGTGCGAGACCAGCACCACCCAGGGGGCATTCTCCCTTTCGCCCTTGAACTCGACCATCACGTTCGCGAACGAGCGCACTCCATCCGGGGTGTCCGCCTTGAAGGAATCGACGAAGGCGTCGGCCCCCGTGCGGCTCGCGCGGTCCATCAGCCATTCCGCCGCAAGCCTGCCGCGGATGGTTCCGGCATCGCGGGGCGTGCAGTCCCGCACGAAATCGGCGGTGACCGCGAACGCCTTCCGGGCATCAGATGCGCTGAACGACACTGCGCCCCCGTAAGTCGAGACGAAGCACAGCGCCGCAACGGCGCACAGGAGGAAGGACGGCTTCATCAATCGAGTTTTACGCCCATCAGGTTCAGCACCCGGTCCAGGTCGTCGTTTGTCTGGAAGTCGATCTCCATTACGCCCTTGGTGTGCCTGCCGTTCGCGTGCTTCATGCCGCTGGAAAGGCGCACGGCGCATCCGAGATGGCGGTGAAGGACCTCCACGAGGTTTCGCACATAGGATTCCGGGAGGTCGGGGACGCCCTTCTTGGGCTCGACGACCGGCTGGGCGAGACGCCTTATGCGCTTCTCGAGATCCCTCACGGTCATGGAGCGCTCGACGCATTCGCGGGCAAGCAGCGTCCGGTCCCGCTCGCCCTCAAGGGACAGCAGCAGCTTCGCGTGCCCGGACGTCAGCAGTCCGCGCGAGAGCAGCTGCTTGACCTCGTCCGGCAGCTCCAGGATGCGGAGCGAGTTCGCGATCGCCGACCGGCTCTTGCCGACGCGCTCCGCGACATCCTCCTGCGTGATGCCGAACTGATCCTTGAGCAGGCGATACCCCTCCGCCTCCTCGATGACGTTCAGGTCCTTCCTCTGGATGTTCTCCACCACGCCCATCTCCGCGGCCTTGCGGTCCTCCGCATCGACAAGCACGACGGGTATCTTCTTGAGGCCGGCCATTATGGCCGCCCTCGTGCGTCGTTCGCCGGCGATCAGCTGGTACTTCCCGCTGGGGAGACGGCGCACAACCGGAGGCTGGACGATCCCGTTGGCGCGAATCGAATCCGAAAGCTCCTTCAGCGCCTCGGAGTCAAAGTCGATCCTGGCCTGGTATGGGCTGCGCTCAATGTCGACCGCGACGACTTCCACGACGCCGCGACCATCCGCCGTCTGCTGCGGCACGGCGGCGTTCGCGGCGTGGAGGGGTGCGCCACCCACCTTCAGCGAGTCGGGACCCGCCGGCGAATGGCTTGGGCCCAGAAGCGCGGAGACCCCCCTTCCGCCAAGGCCACCCTTCTTGAGTTCCTTGCGCGTGGGCGGCTTGCCGCCCGGGGATTTCTTCAGGAATGGACTTGTCTCTTTTTTCATGGATTCGCTCATGGTGCCGTCCTGGGCCGGACTGCCGCAGTCACAGTTCCCTTATGAAGATGTTGCGGAACTCGACGGGATCGCCGTGGCACTGGAGCTCGATCTGCTCCACCGGGAAGATCGGGATGGAGCGGTCCCAGTAGTTCTCGAGCGTCGTGTTGTCGACGACAAGCTCGCCGTTCAGCCATACCCAGACCTTCTCGCCGACCATCTTGATCCTGAACGTGTTCCACGTGCCGATGAGGTTGTCGGCGATCTTGAGAGCCTTGGACGGATTCTTCTTGTTGTTGTAGAGTCCGCCGGACCCGATGTGCCACTGGTTGTGCGCATCCCATATCTGCACCTGCGGCGACCCGCGGAGGTACAGGCCGGAATCGCCCGCCGCGGAGACGATGCGCCAGTCCACGAGCATCTCGAAGTCCTTGTAGTCCTTCTTCGTGGCGAGCGAATAGCCGCCCCTCAGCCCGTCGAAGCGCAGCACGCCGCGGTCGACCGTCCAGTGGCGGACCATGTGCTCATCGGCGAACTTCTGCATGTCGGCACGCTTGGCGGCCGTCGCGGCCTTGCGCACGATCGGGTTGTCGAACTTCTCCCTCGTGGTGACGCCCTTCCAGTTCGCGGCGAGCTGTTCCGGCTTGCCGTCGAAAAGCGTGGTGAATCCCTCCGGGCACTTCTTTACGGAGCTCGGGCAGACGCCATCCATCGTGGCGTCCTCCGGCAGTTCCCTGATGCGGATGTTGCGCCACTTCACGTTGGAGCCGTGGCCGAGCCAGCCGATGTGGCCTTCCTTGTTGTGCAGTCCGGGATGGGCCTTGCCGTCCGGCGTATCGCTCCCGTCGCCCTTGAACCTGGAGACGTCCGCCTTCGTGATCAGCACGCCGTTGAGGTACACCTCGATCTCGCTCCCTATGACGCGGACCTCCTCGAAGTTCCACGTCCCGGCCTTCTTCAGGTACGATCCGCCCAGCGCGAAATTCTTCTCCTTCCATGCGGTCTGCTTCCCGACGTTGTCGCGCCGCGCCGGTACGATGCCGTACACGCTGCCGGTGTACTGGTAGGGATGGAGCTTGTCCATCTGCGCCTTTGCGTCATAGTACCAGTCGCCGCCGTCGTCCAGGAGCTGGAGCTCGCACATGGCGTTGTAGGCGGCATCCTTGTTGATGTCGGTCATGCGCAGGCCGAGCCCGTTGTTGCCGTTGGTCGGCATGCAGAACTCGAAGCGCAGCACAAAGTTGCGGTAGCGCCCCGCCGTGCAGAGATTCCCGGGCATTCCCTTCCTGTGGCGCTCCGGGAAGCACTGGAGGACGCCCGGCTCGTTCGGGTCCACGCCGTACATGGCGGTGGCGCCGATCCATCCGGTGAGGTCCCTGCCGTTGAAGAGGGACACGAAGCCATCGGAATCCGCGCACGGGGATGCGCCGCACGCCCCCTCGGCAGGCTTGTTAAGGTATCCGCACTTTACTTCCGGCGCGGCCACGCATCCGGCAAGGGCAGCGCCCATGGCCACAAGGCCTATTATGCTTCTCATTCTTCCGACTCCTTTGATGTTATGGTGAAATATCGCCCTATTATACCACAATTCGCATTGAACATCCCGAAGCATCCGAAAACCCGGCTGTATCGGGACTGCACATTGGCGGCAAGATCAGTATTCCATATCCACGATGCCCGAAAGCCAGGCCTCGGCAAGCACCGGCCAGCAGTCTGTCGGGCCTCCATTTTCCCGCATTCCGTAGCCATGCCCTCCCGTGGCGAAAAGGTGCATCTCCGCCTTGACTCCGGCCATCGTCAGCGCCGTGTAATAGGCGATCGAGTTCTGGACCTTGCACCTGTCGTCCTGCGACTGGACGATGAACGTCTGCGGCGTCGTCTTGTCTACCGTGAAGCATGGACGGAGCTTGGGGTATCCGGGACCGGAATCCCCGGCATCTTCGATGAGGTCCCACGGATATATCACCATCGCCCAGTCGGGGCGGCACGACGCCTTGTCCGTGGCGTCAACCGGGTCATAGCCCCGCTTCGCGTGTCCCGTCGATATGCGTACGGCAAGGTTCGCGCCCGCAGAATAGCCTATTACGCCGATTCTCGTTGGATCGACGTTGAAGTTGATCGCGTTGGCCCGTATGCAGGAGATCGCCCTCTGCGCATCCGCGAACGCGGCATCGCGCCGTCCCGGACAGCGATACTTCAGCATGAACGCCGATATGCCGCGCTTCCTGAACCACTGCGCGGTCTCCACGCCTTCATGGCTCCAGGCGATGTGCGAGTATCCGCCGCCGGGGCAGACGAGAACGGCCGGCGAGAGCCCGTCGGCGTCCGCCTTCACGAACGTGACCGTTGGGACGGACACGTTCGTGAACCGCACGATGTCGTCGGTGGTCGGCTTTACCGTCTCCGGGCCGACGTCCTGGTGCATCGGCATCTTCCCCTCCGGCCACAGCGGGAAAGTGTTGCCGGCGGCGACAATCCCCATCGGCACGGAAAACACGCCGATGGCAACCGCCCGCAAAACCGCTTTCTTCTCAATCATGTTCCAGTCCTTTCAAGGTCGGCACGGCACACTAATACACGAAAAGCATCTCCCGGTATTTGGGCATCGGCCAACGCCTGTCGTCAACAAGGTATTCAAGCGCGTCAACAGTCTTGCGGAGCGCATTCATCCGCTCCACGATCTCGCCGGGGATTCCCTTTGACAGGGCCTTCTCGAGGCGTTCGCACTTGACGTGGAGGTCGTCGAGCCCCGCCCCAAGCTTTATGGACAGGGCGCTGAGACCGCGAAGGCCGACCTTGAGCCCGTCCTTCTTCGCGAGCGAAATCGCCGTGGCAAGCTTCGAGAACTCGTCCGCCACGACCGGGCGCACCATCGATCGGGCGATCTCGAGCGAGACGCCCCCCTCTATCCCTATTCTGCGGGAATAGTCCTCAAGCGCGATCTCGCGCCTCGCGTTCATCTCGGCGGGCGTAAGCACCCCGTAGTCGAGGAACAGTCTCTGGTTGGCCTCGCCGCCGAGCGGCGCGATGGCCGCCATTGTGTCCGGCAGGTCAGGGAGTCCGCGCCTTGCCGCCTCGCATTTCCAGTCCGCCGAATAGCCGTCCCCGGAGAACAGCACCCGCCCGTGCTTGCGGATCAGCCGCTGCAGCAGCCTCTGCAGGTTCGCGTTGAAATCCCCGCCCATCGCCTCGAGCTTGTCGCAGATCGCATCGAGCGATTCGGCGACGATAGTATTCAGGACGGTCTGGCTCACCGCACAGTTCTGCGAGGCCCCGGGCGCCCTGAATTCGAACTTGTTCCCGGTGAACGCAAACGGCGACGTGCGGTTGCGATCCGTCGTGTCCGCAGGGAGCGGAGGCAAGGTGTCTACGCCTACCTTCAGGATGCTGCGCCGACCGGAATCCTTCTCGGGCCTGCCGCTCTCGATCTCCCTGAATATGGCCGAAAGCTCGTCTCCGAGGAATATGGAGATGACCGCCGGAGGCGCCTCGTTGGCGCCGAGCCGATGGTCGTTGCCGGCGCCGGCCGTGGATGCGCGCAGCATGTCGGCATGGAGATCCACCGGAACGGCTTCTCGTGCAGAAGGCACGCGAAACCATGGCTCTCCGCCGTCTGCCGCAGCACCTCCATCGTGAGCATGTTGTGGTCCACGGCAAGGTTCTGGTCCTCGAACATCGGGGCCAGCTCGAATTGCGCGGGTGCGACCTCGTTATGGCGCGTCTTCGCCGGGATGCCAAGCCTCCAAAGCCTCTCGTCGACCTCCTGCATGAACCTGAGCACCCGCGGACGTATCGACCCGTAGTAGTGGTCGTCGAGCTGCTGGTGCTTCGCCGGCGCTGCGCCGAACACGGTCCTGCCGGTCTGGAGAAGGTCGGGACGCTTCATGTAGTACGAGCGGTCGATGAGGAAATACTCCTGCTCCGCCCCAAGCGTCACGGATACGTGCGCCTTCGGCTGGCGGAACAGAGCCATCAGCCGTTCCGTTGAGCGGGATACGGCCTGCATCGAACGCAGAAGCGGCGTCTTCGAGTCCAGCGCCTCGCCGGTGTACGAACAGAATACGGTCGGGATGCAGAGCGTCGCCCCGTTCTCGTGGCGCTTTATGAACGCCGGGGACGTGGGGTCCCAGGCCGTGTACCCCCGCGCCTCGAACGTGGAGCGAAGTCCGCCGGACGGGAACGACGAGGCGTCGGCCTCGCCGCCTATGAGGTTCTTTCCCGAAAACTCGACCTTGAGCGAGGCAGGGGCCGCGGACTCGATGAAGCTGTTGTGCTTCTCGGCGGTGCCGCCGGTGAGCGGCTGGAACCAGTGCGTGAAGTGGGTCGCCCCCTTCGAGAGCGCCCAGTCCTTCATGGCGTCGGCCACGTCGTCCGCTATCTTCGGGTCGAGCGGCTTCGAGTCGCGCATGGTGGCGAGCAGCTTCGCCGCCACGCCCTTCGGGAGAAGGCGCTCTATCACCTTCTCGGAAAACACATCGTCTCCGTATGCGGCGAATGCCTCAGGCGCGCGCACGACGCTCTTCTTCATGACGGGCTTGTCCATGGCGTCATGCACCTATCAGCGCACGGGGGTTGTCCCGACCGACGGCAACGCACTCGTCCATCGAAAGCCCTATGCGATCCTGCAGCAGCTTCATCATTGCCGCCATCGGCGTCGTGGCGCCGACGAGACAGTTCCGGGACGGATTCCACAGCAGTCCGTTCGGTTCAAGCCGCGCGTGCGCACCGCACACGTCGTATTCGCCCGGAGGCATCCCTGCGGGGTACTGGGCGTCCGAAACGGCGATGAGCCGCTTCAGCGGCACCGCACGCGTGTAGACCTTCAGCATCGCGTCCGGCAGATGGTGCCCGTCCGGGATGAACATCACGCTTGCGCGATCTTCCGCCAAAGCCGTGAATATGATGTTGCCGTGCCGGGGGATCATGTTCGGGATGCCGTTTCCGAGATGGGTGAACGCCTTCGCGCCGGCCTCGATGCACGGCCCCACATCCTCCGGAGTGGAGGCCATCTGGTGCCCAAGCGACACGACCACGCCCTGCGAAGAGAGCCACTCCACGAACTCCGGCATCCCCGGCACCTCGGCCGCCACGGTGACAAGCCTCACAAGCCCATCACCGGCATCCTGGAAGCGACCGAAGAGTTCCCTGGATGGCTTTGCCACCCATTCGATCGGGTGCGTGCCGACCGCCCCCATCTCGGAGGAGATGAACGGCCCCTCAAGGTGGACGCCAAGGATGTTGCGCTCGCAGCGGGCGCTCCTTTTGCGGGCCATCGCTATCACGCGCAGCGTCTCGACCGTCGTCTCTGGGTTGCCGGTCACTATTGTCGGGAGGTAGCCGCACGTGCCGTCGCATTCGAGCCGATCCGTCACGGCAATCACCTGCTCCACCGTAAGCCCCGGCGCATTAAAGTCAACGCCGCCATATCCGTTGATCTGCAAATCGACCCATTCGTCTTTCATGCCGGTTTCTCCTGACAGATTCACTCCACTCCAATGCGCCAGACCGATTGCGCCCCGTCAGCGAAGGGAATCCGCCATTCCGCGGAAATACCCCACGGATTCGGGGATCCAAAGCGCATCGCCATCGCTCGAGAACGCGTTCGCAAGCTCCAGGCCGAGGCACCCCTCGTAGCCGATATCGCGGAACGCCTCGAATATGCGCCTGTACGGGATCACGCCGTTCGGACCCGAGACGCCTGCCGAACCGTTGTTTCCTGGATTTATGTTGCGGATGTGCCCGTCAAAGATGCGGCTTTTGTACGTGCGCACGACGTCAGCCACGTCAAGGCCATCGGCATACGTATATGCGACATCTATGCAGAACCCCATGCGCGGATCAAGGTCCTTTATGTAGTCATATGTGCTGACGACGGTCGGATAGAGCCTGGGGTTGCCCGTCTTCGGGTTTGCGCCATGGTTGTGGATCGCATACTTTATGCGATACTGCGAAGCAAGCCCGGAACACACCTCGCACATCTTGCGGCTCGATACGGACGTATTCCTGCCGCCGACATCCACGTCTTCCCCCGGCACGCCCACGAGTACCGCGACGCCGAGCGACGCGGCATAGTCGAAGTACCTCTTGGCCGCATCGGACGTGGTCATGTAAATCGGCCCAACGCCATACGGGGTCACGCCATGATCGGAACACTTCCTCCTGAACTCCGCGACCTGCGCAGCCGTGGAATCGAAGGGCAGATGGAAATTCTTGACGCACAGATAGTGGATGTCAAGCCTCTCAAGATCGTCAAGCGTCTGATCCACGGAGAACTTGTTGTATGTGTATCCCGCCATGGCGAGATTGAATTTTGCTTTTTTCATGGGCCGATTATACCATAAAGCCCGGAAGCAAGGGGACTGAATCAGATTACCTGGCGACTGACCGCAGAATCGGGCCGCACTCCGTACACGGCGGAGCCGCTGCCGGACATCGTGACCCTGCGCAATCCCTGCGCCTCAAGGCTGCGCATCGCGTCCGATATGCCGGGATAAAGGCGGATCGCCGCCGGCTGCAGGTCGTTATGGCACAGGCCGCGATCCGATTCGCGGAACTCATTGTAGACCTTTGGCGTGGACGAGAATATGGGAGGGACCGAAACGACGATGTCCGGCATATCATGGATGTCGTAGGCCGACACCACCTCCCCGCGCCCTTCCATAAGCACCGGCCCGCCCATCGTCAATGCCGGCACATCGCTGCCGACGCCTGCCGCGATCTCGCAAAGGTCGCTCGTGGATAGCCTGAGTCCCCAAAGGCAGTTGAGCCCGTTGAGCACCGCTGCGGCATCCGCACTGCCTCCGCCAAGCCCCGCACCCATCGGTATGCGCTTGACTATCCCTATGGCCGCGCCGCATCGGCATCCTGTCGCCCTGCGCAATGCGACCGCGGCCCTGTAGGCAAGGTTGCCCTCTTGCCGTACGTCCCCGGAATCCATGCGGCAGGAGATTCCCTCCGCCTCATCAATCCTGACCGTGTCATGCATTGCGATCGGCAACACGACCGACCGGAGGTCATGGTATCCGTCCGACCTGACCCCAAGCACCTCAAGGGTCCAGTTTATCTTGGCGTGGGCCTCAATAGTCACGTGGATTGGCCTCTTTCGCGAAACCCGAAGATGCCGCAAATGCGGATTGGCGCATCAGGTCGATTGCGGAATCCCCGTGGCGCGGTATCGCGCCACGGCTTCCGCAAATGCCGGAGTGTTGACGTATCCGCAAGAGCGGAACTCTGGGCAGAAGCCCCGATATACGCATTCGGGTACGCATGCCGAAGCGACCTCAGGCTCCACCTTTGCCATTTCCTCGACGACGAGCTTCCATGCGGCACGCGTCTCCGGCGACGCCTGCGAACACAGCCGCCTGCGTGAGATGAACATCACCGCCTGTGCGTTTGCGAAGCATTCGTGCTCGACCGGAGCATCCTGCCTCGCCCCGGTGCGATCCGCGCCGGTACGGTCGGTGCGTTGGGTCGAGACAAAGTGCTCGATGCCGTATTTGTGGCGCACGAAATGCACCGACACCCAATACGGGAGGTTGGACCATTTCCACGAGAACAGGAGCTTGCGTATCGGAGAATGCTCCGCAAGGAGTATCGTCTTCTTCCATTTCGGGGATGGCTCCTTCGTGCCTTCCTGCATCCTTATGGTCGTACGGGCGGCGTCGGCGACATTGCGCCACGAGCCTATCACCCTGAAAAACCTTAAGACCGTCTTTTCCTGCGAGTCCTTTTCCATATGTCAGCCCATTATACCACAATCGACCTCTGTCATGGTCTCATACAGCAGAAGCCTCGCCGAAATGCGATCCTGCGGGATGCCCGTCAGCGCGGAAAGCGCACTCCTGTACATGCGCATCTGCGGCAGGTACGTCTCTTTCATGCGGCGCGAGAACGCCTCTACATCCTCACCTTCCCTTCTGGCATTCGTCTTGAAGTCGTAGATCGTCGCCCGACGCCCGCCGCTCTCGTCCGTGAACACCACCCGGTCGAACTGGCCCGACTGCCACACGTTGCCGAGCAGTATCTCGTACGGCCGTTCACGCCACAGGGCCACGCACCCCGCCGGCCTCACGAGCGCCCGGTCGAACGCCGTCTCGGCCCTTGAAGGATCGAGCCACTCTACCTTCGAATACAGCGCGTGTATCTCCACACCTCTTTTCGCCGCCTTCCCGAAGCCTTCCGCAAACAGGCTGTCGCCCTTCATCCCGGAACGGAACAGGCTGCTTGGCCTCGCCTTGCGGATTTCGCTCCTTCGAGCGCGATGCGGCTTGCCGCACGGCATCTCCCGTTCCCGCCCGTTTCCGTGTCCCTGCTTGTCTCCGCGCTTGGGCTCGGGCTTTTTCAGGTACCATTCCCTGTCGCCGAACGTATTGAGTCCAACGAGCCGCACGAGGTCGCTGAACTTCGCCGGGGATTCCGTCGCCGCGCTCTTTGTCTTCGCGTTCCTTGGATGGAGTATGATCGTCAATGCCTTCTTTGCCCTCGTCATGGCGACATAGGCAAGGCAAAGCGAATTGTATCGCTGCGTCTGCTGGCGCCTGGTCTCGGCAGAGGCGAGCGTAGGATCCTCCGACGCGACGTCGCTGCCGGGGTTGTCCAGCACCCATTCGCCATCTTTTCCCTCAAGCGGCCCGACGTGCCGCCGATCCACCAGTCCGTCAGGCTCGAAGAACGGGATGATCACGTGGTCGAAGCCCAGCCCCTTGGACTGGTGCATCGTCATGATGCGCACCACGCCCGGCTCGGCATAGTCGCGCCGGGTCCTGTTTTTGAGGAAGTCCACGAAGTCCGACAGCCTCATCGTCGCGTCCCGGCTCTCCTCGAACTCGGCGGCGCACTTTATGAGATCCTCGAACCTGGCCTCCGTGAAGTCGTTCCATGAATCCGGCAAGACCTTAAGGGACTCTCGCACCTCGCGGAACTTGCGCACCATCCCGATGCGCGTGAAGTCGCCGAGCAACTGTGCCGAAAGCTCCTCCGCAGACGGCAGCCCGTTCGGATACATGGCCTTTGCGATCGGCGAAAGCCCGATGTGCGCATAGGAGAAGGCGTCGCGGCTATGGTCGGCGAGCCAGGCAAGCTCCACCATTGTGGCCAGCACCGGGGAATCCGATATCCTGCTGTCGCCCTCAAAGACCACGCGGTCAATGCCCTTGGACTTCAGATAGGCGAGTATGTCCTCTCCGTAGTCGTTCCTCCTCACGAGGATCGCCGCGGATATGCCGCGTTCCCACGGGTTCACGGCACGGAGCGCGTTCTCTATGGGCTCGAAGAAGTCCGAGATCTTCGCCTGCCTGGACCGCTTCTCCGCCTGGATGACCTCTACGAAGCCTTCGCCGTCGGTATCGTGGCTGCGGTGCGGCCTGCACTCCCACACGGCGCCGGCGGGCGCGGTGTCCATGTCAAAGGCGCCACGGATCGTCGATTCGCCAAATACGGTGTTCACGGCATCCGATATGGACCGGAGGTATCGGCGTGACTCGTCAAGCGCCTCAAGGGAATTGCCTCCCCGTCTGGCGCGAGCGACCTGCTCGGACAGTATCTTCACGTCACCGCCACGCCATTCGTATATGGACTGCTTCCTGTCGCCGACTATCAGCACGCTGCGCCCCATCCCTGGCTGGCTGCTTTCGCTTATCAGGTTCTCCAGCGCCTTCCACTGGCCTCGGCTCGTGTCCTGGAACTCATCCAGGGCCCAATGCTCGAACTTCGCGTCAAGCCGGTACTCAAGGGGCAGACGCACTCCCTCCGCGAGCGAATTGACGAGTCGGGGCAGATCCTCGAACGTTATGTTTCCGCGAGACCGGACCTTCGCGTCGTATGCGGCGTCGTAGGTGCGCATCAGACGGAATATCCCCTGCGTCACCTCAAGCGAATGGGCTATGCTCCACATGCGCATCCTATGGAGGAGACGCTTGGCCAAGGGGTCGTCCTCCATGCATTTCGGGAGCTTGTCGGGGGGCGAGCCGCGGAATCGGGAAACGGCGTCCAGAAATGTTCCGCCGCCGCGCGCATCCCTGTATCGTCCCAGGCCCTCGGCCGTCGAGCGTATGTCCGACACCGTGACATCGAGATCGCCTGGCGGATTGCCGCCCCATATCGCAGAGGCTGTCCCCCATGCCGAAGCGACGCACAGATCCCTGTAGCGAGAGTGCCACCCCGAGACGAATCCCGTGAACCGCCGCCAGAATCCGTTCGAGCCCGCCGTTCCGGTCACAAGGCGGAACGCCTCGCGGAACACCGCCTTGGCGTCCTCGGAGTCAAGCATCAGCATGTCCGCGACGAGCCGGTCCCGCTCCACCGGACTGCGGTAATCGCTCATCACGGAGACTTCGCCCCCGAATCCAAGCTCGAGTGGTATCATGCGCACGATGCGCATCAGGAAGCTGTCCAGCGTACCGATCAGCGAGAGATGCTGATGGGCTATGACCTTGCGGAGCATCGCCCCGAAGTCCGCCGCCGACAGGTCGCGCCCGAGGCGACGGCCCTCTTCGGCGGCAACCTCCGGATCGTCTGCCGCCCTGGAAAGGCGTTCGATGAAACTGTTGAATATCTCGCCGGCCGCCATCCGCGAAAAGGTGAGCGCGACGATGCGCTCCGGCTCCACTCCGTCGAATATCAGCCGCAGCAGGCGCGTGACAAGCGAAAACGTCTTCCCGGTGCCGGCAGACGCCTCGATCACGGTCAGCGATGGAAGGCTCATGCTCATTCGCCACGTTCCGATCTTGCGAGCTGGTCGGCGACCCAATCTGGGTCAAGCCCATCCGCAAGCGACTTCCACACGAGATCGCCGTAGTCGCCTTGCCACATCGAATCTGAAGACGGAGGGTAGAATATGCCCTTCGCGATGCTGGTGAGAAGCGACACCACAAGGTCTTCGGCTTCGCTCTGGCCGCCCTCGTGGCAGGCGTGCTCCTCGTCGAACGCGACGTCTTCGGCCCGTTCGGCAAGGATGCAGTAGAACGCCTTTGACGTATGCGCCTGGGCCTTGCCGTAGCGGTTGGACGACTCTACCATCGCGCGATATATCGGCAGCTGCACACTCCTGTACCGGTTCTGCTCCAATCTCGGCCACGCCTTGTAGTCTATGATCGCAAGTTCCCCCGTGCGCTCGTTCTCGTCTATCCTGTCGACCTTTCCGCGCAGCAGCGTAGGGCAGCCCTTTATCCGACACTCCAGCGTCCGCTCCGAATCGGCTATCCGCCACCCCTGGGCCCGCCGCCTCGCCTGAAGCGCCGAGAAGTTGCGCAACCGGTCTATCGCCGCCTCGCCCTGGAGCGTTATCACCGTCGGCAGGCTCTCTCCAAATGGCGACAGCCTGCGCCATACCGCATCTTCAAGGAAGGCGGCTATCTCCCTGCCGTCTGTGGAGTCCTTCGGCCCCTCCTTGGCGAAATCCTCCAATGCGCCATGGCACAGCGTGCCGAACGCCCTCGCATCCAGCTCCTGGCTGCTGTCGTCCGAATGTTCCCCGAACACCTCGTGGAGATAGAAATCGAACGGACACCTGAGGTACCTGTCGAGTTCCGTCGGCGATATGCGCTCCCTGAACTTCGTCCCGCTCGGCGGACGCGGGAGGCTCAGCCTCCATATCGGAGGCAACGCCTTTGGCGGTGCGCTTCCGCGCCCCTTTGCGATCGAGTAGAGGCGCAACGCGAGCTGCGGCAGGTCACGGTCGTCGATCCCGTTGAAGAGTATGCGCGACGGCTTCATCACGTTCTTGTCGCTCGCAACCTGATGCATGTGCACCGAGACCGCGCCGCGCCGACGGCACGCGACGGCCTCGTGGAATATGAACGAGTCTCGCATCTCGCGCAGCGCATTGGTGGTCACCCCAAGCGATTCGCGCAAGGAATCGGGGACGAACGGATGCCCGACGACGTTTTCGGGCACACACCCCTCGTTGAACCCGGCAATCACGAGTTCGTCCTCGGCGCACCACGGCACCTCAAGCCATCCGTTCGCGACCAGGACGTTGGGCGACAGCGGCTCCAGCATGTACGCGGCCCGCTTCAGCAGCTGCAGGCACAGCATTGGCCGCAGCCGCTCCGGCACAAGCTCGCTTGCGCACGACTCGCGCAGATCCCGAACCGTCTCTGCGGCGGCGACAAGCTCTCGGTCGGATGGATTCCTCTCATCGAGCGTCAGCGACGCGAATATCTTTCGGACGAACGCAAACGGATCGCGGACCTCGGACTTCAGCATCTGCGACATGCGCGCGAGGCCTTCGGCCGCAGTGCGGTCAGTGGCCTTCCGCGCTTCCCCGGCGATCGTCTCCATGCCCCTTATGGCATCGTCCATGGTCCGCGGCAGACATTCGTTCTGGACTTCGTCAAGCGCCCCCACGTACCTTGCGATCTCTTCGCGTCCGACCCCAAGCTGCGCAGACGCCCATCGGGCCACGTCTCCGAATCGGATCAGCGTAGAGAAGGTCGCGTAATCCTCGCGGACGGAAAGCCTGATCGTGCAAAGCAGCAGCCGCCCCAGCGCCGATCTGGACAGCGCCGTCCTCGACGGGTTGCGCAGGGTCAGCTCGTCGTTCGAGAAATGGTTCTGGAATGCGCCCTCCAGCTCGGGATACATCTCCTGGTCGCAGACGGCCAGGGCCGGCAACGCTTCATTCGCGTCGATTTCCCTGAATACCCTCGCCACCTCGTCGGCCTCCACGACTGCGGACGGAGATGGGAATATCGACCCTGGGCTTATGTCGGCGCCGAAGACCGACGCCGGTCGCCCCCACCCGTCAAACCGGGATGACTGCGACTCGTCCGCATGGATCAGCACAAACACATTCTGCGGCGAGCGCTCAAGATAGCCGAGAAACGCCTCCTGCGCATCGACGGCGCCGGGAAGGACAATCTCCTCGATGCCCGCCTCGGAGCATCCCGCCTCCATCGCCCGTTTCCTCGAGAGGCATCGCGCCGCGACTCCCTTGCCGGACAATGCCCCGAGGAACGCACTCTCGATTTTCGCGAGTTCAGACCATCGCCGTGCGTCCATGTCGCACCGGACGTCACGCATCAGCAGCGCCTTCTCGCCAATGATGGAGTATATGTCCAATATCGAGCGGGCGGTCTCAAGCGCCCATTCTGCATTTCTGTCGGCAGGAGGGCGCGGAAACAGGGTCGGGAAACCGGACAGGTCAGCATCAAGCAGGATAGAGGCCATTGTAGCCAGCTCTTCCGCATCGGTCGCGACGCGGGCGTCCTTCATCTGAAGGACGCCGCTGCTCATCGTGACGAGAGGGGCCAGCAATCCGCCCCAGCCGTTGTCGGAGGCACGTTTCGCAAGGGCCAGCCGCAGGTTGCGCCCGCTTTGCGCCGTGGGGACGATCACCATCACGTGGGACAGGGACTTTGCGCCGCCAGGATCGTCGCGGACCCGCCCGCAAAGCCAATCCGCCGTCACTTCGACGAGTTTGCGCCGAGGGTCGAGATATATCGTCTCCCGCACCATCGCCTCACGTCCGCAAGGCGAGCGACGCGCGCTTGCCGCTTGAGTTCGTCAATTTCGACAGTTCCTTCGCGGGGACGCGAACGTTAAGCCCGCCATCCTCATAGCCCACCTTGCGCAGCGTCTCCTTGTACTGGCGTTGGGCGTCCTCAAGCGCCTTTCCGACCTTCTCGAACGCCACGAAGGCGGCATCGAGCCGCGCAAGGATCTGTTCGGCGCGCTTGCCGATCTCCTGGTTGTTCCTGTCTACCTTCAGCCTGTCGATGCCAAGCTTGAAAAGCACAAGGTACCCAAACAGCATTTGCGGCGAAGCGAGAACGACATTCCTCTCGTTCGCGAACGCCCCTATGGACGGATCGACCGACAATGCCGCCGCGTAGGTGGCCTCGCTCGGCATGGCCATTATCACGACGGGCGAATACTCTACCTCCAGGTCGCCATCCTTCTCCTTGAGCAGCTTCGGGTACTCCTTGCCGGACAGCCCGACGACCTGGTTGCGGACGCTGCGCGCATGCTCCCTCATCATAGCCTCTGCGTCGGAAGCCCTCCCCTCGTCCGAAGCCTGCACGGCGGAGAGGAATGCGTCTATGTTCACCTTTGCGTCGATGAGTATCTTCCGGTGGCCTCCATCGAACACGGTGAAGTCGGGCAATCCCGCATCGCGGGCGCCCTCCTGCTCGACGAAATCGACTCCGCTCCTGAGGCCAGCCCCCTCCAGTGCGTTGCGGACAATTCCCTCGCCCCAATTGCCCTGTTTCTTGTTGCCGCCCTTCAGTGCCGCGATGAAATTCTCCGCCTGCTGTCCGAGGCTCTGGGC